>JAUMVL010000123.1:0-5151 GCA_030530185.1 Clostridia bacterium
GATATAGGTCAGCTTGGAAAACAAATTTCCGCGCAGCAGCCAGGCAGAAAGCCCGAATGCCGTTGCACTTGTAATCAGAAAATAGTACCAGTATGGCGGTGTCGCATAGTTCAGCAAAAAAAGGCGGGAAACCAGCAGCGGCAGTCCCACGTACAGAAGGAAATAAACGCCTGTACCGAGCAGCGCGAACATCCATATGCGCAGTCTCTCGTTTTTCGGACGACAAAGGTTATAGAGAATCAGTGAGAGAACGAAAAAAGCCAAAATGCCGTCCAGCGTAAAACGGCGATAATAATAATAGACGGTCAGCATCACATGCCCTCTTTGGCGACAATATACGCCATAAATTGTTCTTTCACTTCGTTGACCCTGTCACGACTGATCGGGATCGTGCTGCGGTCGGTCAGCGTCAGTTCGGTTTTACCGACATAGAAGATTGCGGCGGGGTTGACCAAATAACTTCGGTGGGCTTTGATGAAGGCGGACGCTTCGAGCACACGCTCGGCATAGCCGAACGGACAACGGATCAAGGTTTCCCCCGAAACGGTTACAAAACGGCAGTCCTTGCGCTGCGCTTCCACATACAGCAGTTTGTCGGGATCGAAGGAATACAGATCTCCGGTACCGGGTTCGGTCAAAAAGATCTTGTGATCCTTGCTTTTCCGGAGACGCAGGACAAGGGCGTTCACAAGCTCCGGCAGGGACTCGGAAAGTCTGCTTTTTCGGATGAACCGGAACGGCTGCACCGTAAAGGTATCGAACACAAGCGATTCACGGCTTGAGATGAACACGATCAGAATCTGCTCATTTCGCTCCCGCACGCACTTCGCTGCGGCAATTCCGTCCGTCCCCGGCATTTCGATGTCCAAGAACAGCATATCATAGTGGTATCCTTCCGAAAAGGAATGCAGAAAGGAATCTCCATCCGCATATTCATCGAATGAAACGCTGATATTCTGCGCTGTAAATTGCTCCGATAAAGCTCGCTGCAAAGAACTGCGAATACTTGCTTCATCCTCTACGATCGCTGCCTGAAACATGATGCTCACCTCTTAACACACAGTATAGCACACCTTTTTTGTAAAATCCATGCAATCCGTACCGTATTTTTACATTTCGTTCCGGGAGGAACCGAGGCATGCTACAATCGGGTTACACCGATACGGTGAATATTAGGAGGAGAAACATGGAAAAGAAAAAGAAGACCGGAAAAATCGTGCTGTCTACTGTGATGGCGCTGGTGTTGGTTGTCGCGATTGTCGCAAACGTTGTTCTGACCGGGCCGCTGAGCACCGTAATGAACATGTATTTCGGCAAAGGTGAAGCGGTTGTGAAGCAGGATCCCAACGCCGCAAATCTGGACGCGAATTATTATACCAAGGACTATGCGGACGGCAATGCGCTGCTCGACGCCGCACAGAAGCTCGCCGTTGAGATCGAGAGCGAGGGCATCGTTCTTTTGAAGAACGACAATGCCGCTCTGCCGCTCGCAGCAGGGGAAAAGAACGTTTCCCTGTTCGGCAGAACAAGCGTGGATCCCATTTATACGGGCGCTGGCTCCGCGGCAACCGAAGCAACGCCTGTAAGCTACCGCGAAGCGTTTGAAGCGGCCGGCTATTCCATCAACCCGACGCTTTATGATTTCTATGCGAATCATAAGATCAGCACGGAAGCAATCCCGACCAAGTTTATGACCGGCATGGGCCCGATGGACGTGAGCTATACGGGCCGCGGCTTCATCTCGGCAATGGGTTCCGCCGCGTTTATCGGCGACATCATTGCGGAAGTCCCCGTAACAGATTATCCCGAATCGCTCAAGGATTCCTTCGCTTCCTATAACGGTGCGGCGATCGTTGTGATCGGTCGTGTCGGCGGCGAAGGCTGCGACCTGCCGGTGAGCATGGCAGACTATGAGGTTCCGACCGAAGCGGACAAGGAAAAGAGCTATCTGGAGCTCGACAGCCGTGAAATTGCAATGCTTGAATACGTCAAAGCGCAGAAGGACGCGGGCGTTTTCAACAAAATCGTCGTTGTTCTGAATACGGCGAACACGATGGAACTGGGCTTTTTGAACGATGCCGGCTACGGCATTGACGCGGCGATCTGGGTCGGTTGCCTCGGTGATCAGGGATCCAAAGCGGTTGCGGCGGTGCTCGACGGCACGGTGAATCCCTCGGGCGCGACGGTCGATACGTTTGTGTATGATCTTACGAAGGATCCGAGCTATGTGAACTTTGCCGATACGCACTATACCAATGTGGACGGCAGCATCGGCGGCTATGAATCCGGCCGGTTCAACGAATACGAAGAAGGCATCTATGTCGGCTACCGGTATTACGAGACGGCAGCAGCGGAAGCCCTGGCAGGCAACTATGCAGGGTTCGATTACGACAAAGAAGTCGTCTATCCGTTCGGCTACGGACTGTCCTATACCGCGTTCGATCTGGCATTCGGCGACTTTGCACAGACGTCTGAGAAACTGACGTTTAACGTCAATGTCACGAATACCGGCGACAAGGCAGGCAAGAAGGTCGTCGAGCTGTATGCCGAAGCGCCGTATACCAAGGGCGGCATCGAGAAGAGCAAGGTCGTGCTGGTTGCATTCAGCAAGACTGACGTGCTGCAGCCCGGTGCAAGCGAAACAGTGAAGCTGACCGTGCCGGTCGAGCTGCTTGCTTCGTATGATTACAAGACCAACAAGTGCTATGTGCTCGAAGCGGGCGAATACAAGTTCTATGCGAGCGATAATGCACATTCCTGGGCGACGGCGAAGCCGGAGCAGGTTTCTTCCGTAACGCTTTCCGGCGTTGTCTATAACGAGGCGAATAAGCGCCTGTCTGACAAGGTCGCCGCAACGAACCTCTTTGATGACGTTTCCGGTGAATTCACCGACGCCGCAACGGCAGGCAAGCCGCAGAACTTCAGCCGCGCAGACTTTGCGGGAACGTTCCCGACTGCACCGACCGAAACAGACATGGCTGCAGAAGATTGGATCAAAGCCATCCATGAAAAGACCTACGATGAGCAGAATGATCCGCAGCTCGGCAACGTAGAAGGCAGCCTCGTTTATACGAAGGAAATGCCGACCGTCAAGGCGAGCAACGGTCTGCAGCTGATCGACATGCGCGGTCTTGAATACGATGATCCGGCATGGGATCTGCTTCTGGATGAACTGGATATGAACGAAGTAGCGCCGATGCTCTCGAACGCCGGCTTCAACACCGCAGAAATGCTGGCAGTCGGCAAACCCGCAACGCTTGATTACGACGGACCGATGGGCTGGTCTACGTGGGTCAGCGCAGGCGGCAGCGAAGCGAATGTCGTCGGTTTCCCGGCAGAGGAAGTGCTGGCAGCAACCTGGAATGTCGAGCTTGCGGAAAAGATGGGCAAGATCGTCGGCGAGCAGGGTCTTGTGAACGGTTTTGTCGGCTGGTATGCGCCGGCTATGAATACGCATCGCAACGCTTTTGCGGGCCGCAACTATGAGTACTTCTCCGAGGATGGTCTGCTTGCCGGCAAGATGGCAGCGGCAGAGGTGTCCGGCTGCATGGACAAGGGCACGTATACGTATCTCAAGCACTTCGCACTGAACGACAAGGAAAACGGCAGAAACGGTATCGCGACATGGGCGAATGAACAGGCAATTCGTGAAATCTACCTCAAGCCGTTTGAGATCGCTGTCAAGGAAGCCAAGGCAACCATCCGCTTCTATGATGAGAACGACCAGCTTGTGAGCAAGGAAATCCCTGCGACAACAGCAATCATGAGCGCATATAACCGCATTGGCTGCACATGGACCGGCGGTCGATATGAGCTGATGACGCAGGTGCTCCGGAATGAGTGGGGATTCCGCGGTACCGTGCTGTCTGATTACTACGGCGGCAGTGCCTACATGGATCCGGATCAGGGCGTCCGTGCCGGAAACGATATGATGCTGAACACCTTTGCAGACGGCAGCCTGACGGATAAAACCTCTGCAACAGCAGTCGCTTCGATGCGTCGCGCGGCACACAACGTGCTCTATATGGCGGCGAACTCTGCCGCGATGCAGGGCATTGTCTCCGGCGCTACAATCACCTATCAGCTTGCCGGATGGCAGAAGCTGCTGATCGCAGGCGATGTCGTTGTCGCTCTGCTGCTCGGTGTGGGCGTGTTCTTCTTGCTCCGCAAGAAAAAAGCTTAATACATCTCCTCCGGTCCCTGCTCCGTCGGCTTTCTGCCGGCGGAGCTTTTCTGTGCTTTGAAAACACCGCTTACAGAGCGGCAACCATGAGAATCCATATCGTAATGGCTTTTATGTTGGGAAATACATCCCGCCGGAAGCAAAAATAGCGAAGAATAAAGACCTGTAATATAGTCCAATTCCAATATCACTCTGTGTTGTTTCAAATCTGGGAATGTGTATGCGGCTGTCCTTCCATCCTTTTAACGAAGTCCGTTATTGCCACCGGCACCAGAAACCCCAGTATTTACTGGGGTTTCACGCTTTTTGGGCCCCGTTTTCCGGTCTTGGATTTATTTGCGTTTGCCCCTGTCAAAACCGCTTTTTCGGAGTTTTTCGTGCCGGATTTTGCAGACGCCGTGCGGCTTTTCGGGTTTTCGGAGGGCTTTTCGGGAGGGCAAGGAATCCGTTGCGACGGCTCCTGTTTCTCTCTTTTTTCGGACAAAATACCCAAAATCGCATTTGCGGAAGCGACTTTCGACGAATAATCGAGGTGGGTATAGATGTTGCTCGTCGTCGCAATGTCGCTGTGTCCGAGCCATTCCTGAATGTCCTTGAGCGCTACGCCGTTTGCGTACAGCAGCGTTGCACAGCTGTGCTGGAGATCGTGAAACCGGATCTTGCGCATCCCGTGCCGTTCCAAAAACGCCGGGAATGCCTGCGTGAGGTAGTTCGGTTTCATCAGCTCGCCCATTTCGTTCACATAGATGTATTCGAGATTCTCCATGTTGTAGCAGTTGCCGCACAAGCGCCGGTTGACTTCCTGCTTGTCCCGGATGTTCAGCAGATATTCCTCAAACGGCTGTACAAGCGGCAGCGTCCGGTTCGATGACTTCGTTTTCGTCCGATCCTTCTTGATCAGTACGTTCGTGCCGTCCACCTTCGTCTGCACGACCGTACGCCGGATCGTGATCGTCTTGCGTTCAAAG
>JAUMVL010000123.1:5161-5398 GCA_030530185.1 Clostridia bacterium
GACCGTAAAACGCGGCGAGCATCACACCGAGCTCGAGATTCGTCCCCTTAACCAGATGAAACAGCCTGTCCAGTTCCTCCGCGTTGTAGGGATGGGTTTCAAACCGTTCCTTGCGCGGGCGCTGCACCTTATCCGCCGGGTTGCTGTCGATCAGTCCCGTCTGGCACGCATACTTGAGCGCCTTGTGAATGTTCGCATGGCGGTGGATGACCGTGTTCGGGCTGACCTTTTCGACCT
>JAUMVL010000124.1 GCA_030530185.1 Clostridia bacterium
GGTTCCTTCGCTGCCGTGGGCTCCGTCGAAGGCGCCGGTGCACTCGTCTGCGCTGCGGACTCCTCCTCGGCGGACGGTGCTTCTATGGGCGTTTCCGCCATAGACGCCTCCTCTTCTGGAATCTCTTCGGACAAAGCTTTTGAAGGTCCTTCGGATACGGGGGCGGAATTTATGGGGGCTTCGGTAACGGGCATTCCGCATTCTACGCAGAACTTCGCGCCGTCGTTCAGTTCGCTTCCGCAGTTTGGGCAAATCATGGGATCGTCTCCTTTCGTTTGGTTCAAAAATTATGGTGCGATGTGCACTCGCACACCGTCGGTAAATGCTGCAACAACGCCGTTTTCATCGGTGCCGTATAACGGGATCCGTCGCTTTTGCAGCCGTTGTAGGACGGATCGATGCGGATGGCCGTAGTCGTTATTGCGGCCGACCGAAACGACGGCAAAGCGGGGCGAAACCAAATTCAAAAACGCTTCGGTCGTCGAACTGCTCGAGCCATGATGTCCGAGCTTCAGAACATCCGCCTGCAATTCGTCCCCGTACCTCCCGCAAAGAATCGCCTCGGTCTCGGCCTCGATGTCGCCGGTCAAAAGGAGCGAAACGCTGCCATAGGTCAGCTTCAGCACGATCGAAGCGTTGTTCCAATCCTCATACGCATAGCCCGCGATCGGGTTCAATACCGTGATTGTTACATCCTCGTCCCACACGATCTCGGTTTCGCTTGCGGTTGCTGTGACATTGCAGCCGTTTTTCTCCAGCGCGCGCAGGAATCGCTCATACACGGGGGTCGTGCTCGCACCGTCTACCAGATACACCGTCCCGACCTCGTATCGGTTCAGCACGTCCGCAAGGCCGCCGATGTGATCGGCATGCGGATGCGTTGCAACGATTGCATCAACCCGCTTCGTGCCGTATGCGTCCAATGCGCGGCATACATCGCTTCCGGCCTGCTCGTCGCCCGCATCGACCAGCATCGTTTTGCCGTTCGGAGAACGCAACAAGAGTGCATCGCCCTGTCCGACATCCAACACCAGCATTGTCAGAAGCGGCCGATCTGCAAATGCATCCGGCGTCGGAATCGGCGCGGTCAAAACCTCGCGCGGGCGCGACGGAATGCAGCGAAGCGGCCCGCCACGCTGCCAAAGCTCGACCAAAAGCGCAAGCAACAGCAGAAGAACACCGCAGCCGATCAGAACCAAACGAATCCTCTGCCCCGTCGATGCACGTCGGGGCTTTTGCTGCCGCACGGCACGTCTCGCTTTTGTGCTCTGCTCCGATTCACTCATAAAATGTATTATACTATATCTTGCCTTCCATTGCAAGTTGAAAAGCGCGCGGTTCCTGCATGGTGCGCGGCGACTTTTTTGCGGTTTTCAGGTAAACTGCAATCTCGTGCTGCATGCGATGCTTCCAAAGAAAATACCGGATTCCGTTCATCTGTCTGTCCTCCCTTGTTGTTACAAGCCTATCCTAACAAATCAGGTGTCCGATATTTTGTACTCTCTTGTAAAGGATGTGTGAACGTGCTATACTGATAACAATCAAAATCATCCGTTTCAAGTGAGGTGCTTATGGATTATCCGAAACCGTCTCTGACTGCCGATATGTGTCTGTATGCCCGGGAGCAGCATGCCCTGTACGTACTGCTGATCCGCAGGGGCCGTCCGCCCTATCAAAACTGGTGGGCATTTCCGGGCGGATTTGTCGAGAAGGGAGAAACCGTGGAACACGCCGCCGCCCGCGAGCTTGCGGAAGAAACCGGCGTACAGGGGCTTTCCTATGAGCTTGTCGGCGTATTTTCCGAAGCCGGACGCGATCCGCGCGGTTGGACGGTCACCGCGGCATTTCGGTCCGAAGTCGATCGGCATGCGATTCATGCAGTCGGCATGGATGACGCCGACGACGCCCAGTGGTTTCAACTGACGTTTACTGCGGCCGACGATACGCTCTCGCTGCAGCTTGTCGGAGATCATGAAACGCTGACCGCGACGCTCTCAAAGCCGTATCTTGCCGCCGGTAAACGCCGCTATGCCGCGCTCGAAGCGGACGGGATCGCCTTTGACCATGCAAAGATCCTTGCCGCCGCTCTGTATACTGATTGATCGGAGGCTTCTATGGAATATGATTTTATCCATGCCCCATCCCGCCGCGGTACCGGCGCAATCAAGTGGGAAATGATGCAAAAGCTCCAGCCGCACCTGCCCGAGGACGTAATTCCGTTCTCTGTTGCGGATATGGAGTTTGTCACGGCTCCTGAGATCAACGAAGGGTTGATCGACTATGTGCAAAACAACGTGTTCGGCTATACCGCGCCGACCGATGCCTACTATGATGCGATCGACCGTTGGATGCAGCGGCGGCATGGCTTTTCCGTGCGAAAGGAGCAGGTCGTGCTGTCGGACGGGATCGTTCCTGCTCTCGATGCGGCAGTTCGCATTTTTACCGGGCCCGGCGAAGCCGTATTGGTTCCGACGCCGGTGTATTTCCCGTTCTTCTCCGCCGTGCAAAAGGCCAATCGAACGCTCATCCCCTGCGACTTGATCCGCGCGGGCGATGGATATGCATTTGACTTTGACGCTTTTTCGCGCGAGGCTGCGCGCCCCGAGACGACGCTCTGCATTCTCTCGAGCCCCCACAATCCGATCGGCAAGGTCTATTCCAAGCAGGCGATCACGCGAATTGCTTCGATCTGCCGCGACCACGGCGTGTACCTCGTCTGCGATGAGATTCATCACGATTTGATTTTGCCCGGCAACACGTTCACGAGCGCCGGAACGCTGCCCGAGGAGCTCCGAAAAAACATCCTGCTTTGCACCGCGCCGAGCAAGACCTTCAATCTTGCCGGACTTGCCTGCTCGAACCTGATCTTCTTTGATGAAGCGAAGAAGAAGCAATTCGAGGAGGGCGGCGGCGCACATACCGTCAATGCGCTCGGCCTTGTCGCCTGCCGGATCGCATACGATCGCGCGGAACCGTGGCTTGACGCACTCCTTTCGGTGCTGGACAAAAACCGCCGCACCGTTGAAACGTATCTGCATACGTACCTGCCGATGCTGCATGCAACGCGGCTTCAGGGGACCTATCTGATGTGGATTGACTGTCGGGAACTCGGCATGGATGACAAGGAGCTCGGTCAGTTCCTCCGCTCTCGTGCTCTGCTGCATGCCAACGCCGGAGACATGTTCGGCACCGCGGGCAAGGGGTACATCCGCATCAACATCGCATGTCCGAACGATCTGCTTCTTCTCATGCTGACGCGTCTGCGCGCAGCGATCGACCTCGGGAGGCTTACATGGTAAACATCGGAAACGACTGGGATTCCGTTCTGAAAGGCACCTTTGAAACGGAGTCGTATCAAAAACTTCGTCAGTTTTTGGCAAACGAATACCGGACACACATCATTCATCCCGATATGTATCATATCTTCAACGCACTGAAGCTGACAAGCTATGAAAGCTGCAAAGTGGTCATCCTGGGCCAGGATCCGTATCATGGTCCGAATCAAGCGCACGGCCTGAGCTTTTCGGTCCAGGACGGTGTGCAGCCCCCGCCCTCCCTGCTCAATATTTTCAAGGAGTTGCAGGACGATGTCGGCATTCCTGCGCCGACGACCGGCAATCTCACCTGCTGGGCGAAGCAAGGCGTGCTGCTTTTGAACACCGTGCTGACCGTGCGCGATCATCAGCCCAATTCTCATAAGGGCATGGGCTGGGAGCAGGTCACCGACGATGTGATCGCCGCGCTCGACCGCAAAACGACGCCTGTTGTGTTTTTGCTCTGGGGCGCGAATGCCCGCAATAAAGCAAGGATCGTACAAAACCCGATTCATATCCGGCTCGAATCGCCGCATCCAAGCCCGCTTTCCGCCTACAACGGCTTTTTCGGCTGTCGGCACTTCTCCAAGGCCAATGCGGCTTTGATCGCCTCCGGACAGACGCCGATCGACTGGTCGGTAAATTAACCCCAAAAACATGGAACGGAAACGGTCACCCGTTTCCGTTCTTTCATTCGATGACTCAATTGAACCGCACAACCTTATGCGATACCTTATACACGCCGCGGACCAGATATTGTCCGAAACGGCCCGGGATGTGCGCGAGGCGCAGCGGCGTTTCCTTGCGGAAGTACTTTGCCCACTTCGGGTCGAACTGCTCGCAGGCATCCCACATCTTCTGCAGATTCTCATCGGCCTCCTGCGACTTATTGAGCCGCGCATAGACAACCGAAATGCCGAACATGATAAACATTTCATGCTTCATGTACTTTTTCTTGTGCTTGTCCTTGATCTCGTCGAGGTGACACGCCGCAAAGCACAGCTCCGTCGCTTTCAGCTGATGCTGATAGCGGCGCGTCATGACGTCCTCCTGCACCGACTGGCCGGCGCGGCCGATCGTATAGCGGTACAGATCGCAGTTCATATAGTACATCTTTTCGCAGAAGCGCAGATTGCCGTAAACGAAGTAATTGTCCTCGTAGAACAGATGTTTCGGCATCTCAAGGCCGGTCTTTCGCAAAAGCTCGGTGCGGAACGTGACCGTGTGAATCATCAGGATCTGATCGACATGGAACGGCTTCGTCTCCGCCCAGGTGAAGATGCGATCCTGGGGCAATGCATTCGAGAAGTTGATCGACCGATCGCCGACGCCGTCTTCATGCACGTAATAATAGTTGGTCAAAAACAGGTCGACCCCGCCGTTTTTTTCAACCGCTTCAAGCGTATCCAGAAACTTCGGGAAATCCTCCGACACGACGTCGTCGCTGTCCACGGTTTTATAATACAACCCCGTCGCGTTGCGCAGGCCCTGATTGATGCCCTCTCCGTGGCCACCGTTCTCCTGATGGATCGCCTTGACGATCGAAGGGTATTTCGCCGCATATTCGTCCGCGATTTTGCCCGTGTTGTCCTTCGATCCGTCGTCCACAACGATGATCTCAACGCGTTCACCGCCGGTCAAAAGGCTCTCGATACACTTTGCCATATAATCCTGCGAGTTATAGCAGGGGATCGCCACCGTCAAAAGCTTCATATTTCCGTCTCCTTTTCCAAGCTCTCCGCCATGTCGAGTGCGCGGGCGATCACGGCATCCATGTCATAATAGCGATATTCGCCGAGTCGGCCGCCGAAATACACGTTCGGTTCCGCATCGGCCAGCGCGCGGTACTTTTTGTACAGCGCATTGTTTTTGTCGTCGTTGATCGGATAATACGGCTCCTCGCCGGGCTTCCATTCATGGCTGTACTCCCGCGAAATGACAGTCTTGTCCGTTTCGACCGGATCGAACCATTTGTGCTCGATCACGCGCGTATACGGCGTTTCGCGATCCGTGTAGTTGACAACCGCATTGCCCTGATAGTTCGGAGTATCCAGCAATTCGGTCTCGAACCGGACGCTGC
>JAUMVL010000125.1 GCA_030530185.1 Clostridia bacterium
CGCCTGAATGGATGTTGACACCGATCGATTCGCTCATGATCGGCGTATCGAGCGGAACGTCGTAGTAGCTGCCGTCCGGAATGACGTCCATGCCATAGCCGTCATACCAGACCGCTTTGGCAATTTGCAGCGCGTCATACATCGACACAGGATCGGAGGCCAGATCATTTTCGCCAATCGAAATGAACAAATGCCGTCCCGCCGCCAGCGCATACAGCGTATGCATATCGACGGGCAGTTTGTTGTCTCGGTTCTCAAATGTCAGATATGCAGGGGTGTACCAATGGTTCGACGTTCCGTCCGACGTAATACGTCCCATAACGGGGCTGCGCAGCAACCCGCCGCCGCAGCTTCCGGTTACAAGTGCGATCCGATTATCGCATGCGCCGGCCCAAAGCGACACGCGGGCAAGCCGGGAATGCCCGACCGACGCGATTCGCTCCGTATCCACCATCGGAAGTGTTTCCAGATAGTCGATGCCGCGGCTGATTCCAAACGCCCATGCCGAAAATGCCGAGAGGCTGTCATCGTCAAATAGGCGCAGCACGCCATCCCGATAGGTTGCGGTATCGTCGGGCGCCCAGTCGCCGTAGTACATGGTTGCAACACCGAAGCCCCGGTCGATGATCTGTTCAAACGGCCACTCGCTGTGTTCAAACGCGGCATCGTTGCCCGAGAAGTTTTCCCCGATGAACATGGGAATTTGATCCGCGCCTTTGGGAAGCAGAACAAGCATGTCTGCGGTAAAGCTGCCGCGTGCGTTGGAGACGGTGATCGAAACAGTCTGCTTTTCTGCTTTGCCGCCGAATGCATCGCCGGCCTCTTTGCACATAAATGCGGTTTCAAAGTCCTCGGTCGGCGTCTTGCCGTACATAGTTTCTTCATAGAGCGCTTGCATCTCGTCGCGTTTTGCAGGGTCGGCAGACAGCGCAGGCAGTCCCGGATAGCTGCGGTCGACATTCAGCACGAGTCCCTTATACCAATCCGGCAGTTCAAACCCGCCATAGGATGCCATTGCGAGCGTCCCTTGCCAGGACAGCGAATCTCCGACAAACGCGCGGATCGTGATAAGAGAGAATGCCAAGAAGACGACAACGATCGAAACAAGTACGATCAGCACAATTGCCCACCATGGCAGGCGCTTTTTCTTCTTTAAGACCGTTTCCATAGATTCCTCCGAATGTTCTTTGTACTTGTCCAATGCGTTACGCAGGATCGGTTAGCAGAATCGTGCGAATGGCGGCAATTTCATCCTCGGTTACGCCGCACTCGCTTTCCAGATAGTTTTCCACGGCCTCCCGAAGCGTATCTCCGTATCCGAGCATGCGCTCGTGCATGGCTGTGAACGCAGCCTCCTGCTTGACCGATTGTGCACCGCTGTATGTAAATGATGTTTCACGGTTCATGTTACCGACCCGTGAAAAGGCGGTCAGTTCATAGTCGCGCAGGATATCATCATAGTCCACGCCGAGCAAACCGAGCAGCAGGTATGCAAGCGTACCCGTTCGGTCCTGCCCGATCAGGCAATGAAAATAAACGGGATAATTCTCTTCCTTGGAAAGCAGAGAAAAGATGCTTTTCAGCGCCTCCGGCGTGCGCGTATCAAACCAGATTGCATCCTGGAAGATCGAGGTATAGCCGGTAAATGTGCAGCGTTCATAGGAGCAGCCATCAAGCGGAGATGTTTTTTGCCCGCCGTAGTCCGTGTCGTTTCGCAGATCCAACTCGGTTTTGATATGCAGACGGTTCAGCATGTCGAGACCGAAATCGTCGATGATATTTTTACTGTATACGGTTCCATTGTTGGGAAACAAAAACAAACCGCCGCGATACAGAAGTTCATAGCGCACCGTTTTGCCGTCTGTCGTGTGCAATCCACCGAGATCGCGTGCGTTTCGAACACCGTCAGCTTGGAGCGTTTTGCGTAAGGAAAGGAACCGGACTCCGTCGTCGGTGCAAAACGAACCCGTTTCGGAGGTGTTCCCATTCGCATCCGTTACGCGCCACCAATAGGGGGTGTTCGGCAGCAGGATGCCGACGGACAGCTTGGTTTTATGCGTGGTCCATTCTTCGGCCGCGGTAAGCGCATCATCCCGACCGACCTGTACCGTGTACGGCGCCGTGCCGCCCTCCCATGAAAGATACAGTTCCTGTCCATCATGCGCAGCCTTGGTTGTTTTGTAGGCGTTTTCTTTGAGATATGCAAGACTTTCCGAAACAGGCAGATGAAGATAGGTCGAAATAACCACATCGTTGATTGCAACCGTTTCGCCCGCATGCGCAGACAGCAATTCAATCTTTGCCGCAGGCTTTTTGGGCGAGCAGGCCAACAGAAGCAGGATACCGAGAAGACCGCAAATGATCCTTTTAAAATGTTGCATGTTTCTTCACCTCCTATTCTATATTGTAAGGGATCTTTACCGTTTCTCAAGGGGATCGGCACAACCTTACTGCATACCGGCATGGATTGAAAAAAAGCTCCGGTTCCGCCGCAGGCCTTCCCGAGAGAAAGATGGAAAACGGATATTTTTCTTGAAATACAAGGTGCTTTGGTTTATAATGTAGTCGATTTGAGTTTCAAATCGGATAAAACGGCTTTTTTGCGGAGGACAGAAATGCCGTTAGCGCCGGGCCCGTGATTGGGTGACGAGGGTTGGCGGTTATCGAACCATTCGGCGGATGCTGCCACGGTCGGATCGACGGATCGAAAGGAAGAGGGCAAAAAGCAGAATCAACACTGTAACAGAGATTCTTCCGTTGTCGAATGATTCCGGTATCTTTGCCGGAAAATGAACATTCAGATAAGGAGCTTTCCATGAGAGTTATCATTCAGGACAATTATGATAAAATGAGCAAGTGGGCTGCGGCCCACATCGCGGCCAAAATCAATGCGCACAAAGAGGATCGTCCGTTTATTCTCGGCCTTCCGACCGGTTCCAGCCCGATCGGCGTTTATCAGGAGCTTGTTCGCATGAACAAAGCGGGCGAGGTCAGTTTCAAAAACGTCGTTACCTTCAACATGGACGAATACCTCGGCCTTCCGCATGAGCACGACCAGAGCTATTGGTACTTCATGCACGACAACTTCTTCGACCACCTCGTCGATATGAAGCCGGAGAACATCAACATTCTGAACGGCATGACCGACGATCCCGAAAAGGAATGCGCCGACTATGAGAAGAAGATCGCCTCTTACGGCGGAATCGACCTGTTCATGGGCGGCATCGGTGTGGACGGTCATTTGGCGTTCAATGAGCCGTATACCTCACTGAACTCCCGCACCGGCGTGCGCGATCTGACTACCGATACGCGGATTGTCAACTCCCGCTTCTTTGGCAACGACCCCGAAAAGGTACCGGCTCAGGCCCTGTCTGTCGGCATCGGCACAGTCACCGACTCCAAGGAAGTGTTGGTTCTGATCTCGGGCCATAACAAGGCACGCGCGCTTGCTGCGACCGTCGAGGGCGGCGTCAGTCAGAAATGGACCTGCTCGGCTTTGCAGCTGCACAACAATGCAATCATCGCGTGTGACGAGGCGGCATGCGGCGAGCTGACCGTCGACACCTATAAATACTTCCTGGATATCGAAAAGAAGGAACGGCTGTAAGGATCCGATTTCACCCCCGGGCATCGCACAGGATGCCCGGGGGTGTGAGAAAAGGCTGCCCAGCCTTGCCCGTTTCTCGTCCGTGTCGGCAGATTGTTCATCAAAGACCGGATCCGGCGTATCGCGTTTCTGATAGCGGATATCCGGGTTCTCCGGATCGAATGTGCCGATATTGTCCATTGCGGATTTAATTTGCTTGGAATCCCGAATTACCCAGGAAATGCCTCTGTCATTTACTTCCTGATCGTATCCGCCGGTTCCGCCTTCGTCCAGGACGATGCTGTCATAATCGTAACCGTTCTCCTCTAAGAATTCGATTAGATCGTCTCCGTCCGTCCAGTCCGGCAGATTGCGATCCGACAACGGTGCTCCGTTCCCCCACTTCTGATAGAATTCATTCATGAAAATCTTTCGTTCCGCTGGGTTTCTCGTGTCGAACGGTTTCTCTGCGCGCAAGTAGACCTCGTATGTTTTCGGGTTCAGTGCGGTTTTCTTGTACCCGTTACTGCTCGCACCTCTGCCCTGATATACATCCGCATATTCTTTGCTTTCCGTGAAGTACTGCCAGCCTCTGAATTCGGAAAAAGTCCCGTTCGGGGTCCCGTGATAGAATACTTTCGGCGATCCGTCGCTGTTCACAGCCTTGCTTTTACCAAACCACCGTTTGAATTGGCTCGTCTCCGTTTGATCCTTGATATTGAGACGCAGTTTGCTCGAAGTGAGATATTGTATATCGACGAGAATAAAAAAAGAACCTTGGACTGGCTGCAGAGCGTTGGGCTCCGATTGCCCTCAGATACAGCACAGTTAGGCTCTATAGGTAATATACAGTATTCCGGAAGCTTTGTCAAGATATCAGGTGTACCATGATCCGCATCTTGACAGGCGAGCCCGGATCTGTTATTCTATGTATGGTTCCGTTGGGAGCGGTCAGCCCGTGATTGAGCACGGCCTCGCCGATTCTTGATTGGAGCCTTTTTTTGTTCACATAAAACACTCTTATGTTTTCTTTCGTATCTTTTTTTATCGCCGATAGCAGTTCAGAAACTGCAGTCTCTCTTCCATGAGCAGACTTTACTTTTTGAACGTCTATCATTGCTCCGTTGAATCGTACTCCGCTTTCTATCCTGATCGGCACAATTGTCTGAACTTTCTTTTTGTTCATCATATCAACATAGACAATCAGATCTCCCCGGCTTACATCAGCTAGCTTCGCCGTAACGGACAGAGAAGAGCCTTCCGCATACAGTTGGTTATTTAGGACTTTTTCCTGATCCGGAAATCCTCACGGTATCGGCAAGTAAGTCCCTTTAAAAACATGACAGTTCAAGCGTTTGATCGTCTTCCCGGGACATTGCTGCTTACACGACGAAGAACCTGAAACTGATGACATGTTTTGTTCCGTAATGCGAACGAAGCACGATCCGCCTTATGGAAACACGATATTTTGATAGTGAATATGGAACTTTTTGCCGATTCGCTTGTTTTGGCTTGCATGCACAGAATAAAAGCATGTTAAAATCGCACTTTGGGGAGCAAGGTAGACGATTCTCCGTTGTGAGAAATATGCGGAAAATCAGTTGCTTTATGAGTTCTTTTATGCTATACTCTTTAAGATATTATCGTGGGAATATGGATTCGCTGGCTGCCGTTGTGAGGAGAATTGCCTACCTTATTCCCCATAAACGACATGCCGTATATAATATACGTTCACTCCGCCTTCTGGTTGGGATAGAATCGGAAATAGGAACAAAAGGCTAAGATCGTGAGGGT
>JAUMVL010000126.1 GCA_030530185.1 Clostridia bacterium
GAAGCTTTACATGCTGCAGACCCGCAACGGCAAGCGTACCGCCAAGGCTGCTCTGAAGATCGCATGCGACCTCGTCGACGAGGGCATGAGAACCGAGCAGGAAGCGGTCGCAATGATCGATCCGCGCAACCTCGATACGCTGCTCCACCCGCAGTTTGATGCAAAGGCGCTGAAGGAATCCGTTCCGGTTGCCCGTGCACTCGGCGCATCCCCGGGCGCTGCCTGCGGTAAGATCGTGTTCAACGCCGAAGATGCAAAGGCTTGGGCCGCACGCGGCGAGAAGGTCGTCCTGGTCCGTCTTGAGACCTCTCCGGAGGACATCGAAGGCATGAAGGCTGCGCAGGGCATTCTGACCGGTCGCGGCGGCATGACCTCCCACGCAGCGGTTGTTGCGCGCGGCATGGGTTCCTGCTGTGTTTCCGGCTGCTCCGCCATGGTGATGGACGAGGAGAACAAGTGCTTTAGCCTCAATGGCAAGGAATACCACGAGGGTGACTGGATCTCCATCGACGGTTCCACCGGCTGCATCTATGACGGCATCATCCCGACGGTTGATGCGGAGATCGCCGGCGAGTTCGGTCGCATCATGGGCTGGGCGGACAAGTACAGAAGACTGCAGGTCCGCACGAATGCCGACACGCCGCGCGATGCCAAGAAGGCACGCGAACTCGGCGCAGAAGGTATCGGCCTCTGCCGTACCGAGCATATGTTCTTTGACGGCGATCGCATCGAAGCGATCCGTGAAATGATCTGCTCCGACACCGTTGAGGAGCGCGAAATTGCTCTTGCCAAGCTGCTCCCGATGCAGCAGGGCGACTTTGAAAAGCTCTATGAAGCCATGGAAGGCGACCCGGTCGTCATCCGCTTCCTCGATCCGCCGCTCCACGAGTTCGTTCCGACCGAAGAGGCCGATATCGAAGCGCTGGCTAAGGCACAGAACAAGAGCGTTGAGCAGATCAAAGCGATCATCTCCGGTCTGCACGAGTTCAACCCGATGATGGGTCATCGCGGCTGCCGCCTGACCGTCACCTATCCGGAAATCGCCAAGATGCAGACCCGTGCGGTCATCCGTGCGGCGATCAACGTTAAGAAGGCGCATCCGGATTGGAAGCTCGTTCCCGAGATCATGATCCCGCTCGTAGGCGAAGCGAAGGAATTCAACTTCGTGCGCAACATCGTCGTCGCGGTTGCCGATGAGGAAATCAAGGCTGCGAACAGCGACCTCCGCTATGAAGTCGGTACGATGATCGAGATCCCGCGCGCCGCTCTGACCGCGGATGAGATCGCCAAGACCGCTGAGTTCTTCTGCTTCGGTACCAACGACCTCACGCAGATGACGTTCGGCTTCAGCCGTGACGATGCAGGCAAGTTCCTGACCTCGTACTACGACACCAAGATCTATGAGTCCGATCCGTTTGCCCGTCTCGACCAGACCGGTGTCGGCAAGCTCATGGAAATGGCATGCAAGCTCGGCCGTCAGACCCGTCCGGACATCAAGCTCGGCATCTGCGGCGAGCATGGCGGCGATCCGTCGTCCGTCGAGTTCTGCCACAACATCGGCCTGACCTATGTGTCCTGCTCGCCGTATCGTGTCCCGATCGCGCGTCTTGCAGCGGCTCAGGCGGCCATCAAAGAGGCAGAAGCCAAAGCCAAATAATGATCTCCAAAGGAAAAGCAGCCGGCCCCAAACGGGACCGGCTGTTTTGTAAACTTTCATATCTGGTTGCGCGGCAGGATTTTGGGGGTCACTCGTTCAGCACAAGAAATGCATCTTTTCCGGAAGCGGATTCGATGTGCAGAACGGGGGAGTCGCCATCCGGCAGCTGCAAACGAACCGGAAGCTTTGGCGTGCAGTTGGTATAGGCGGCGTCAAACGCGGAGCCGGATACCGTACCGGTCGCGGCATAGACCAAGGGGAGCGGATCGCCTGCAAACGAGACGGATTCGATGCAAACAGTGCGTTTCGTCCCTTTGCGTTCGATGCGATAGGAAACGTCACACGGGACAGTCTCGGCGTTCGGATGCCGGAGAACGAGCGCGGAATGCTCCTGATCGAACAGATCCATCGTTCCCGCAATGGAAAGGAGCCGTTTGCGGAGGATATAAGCGGCGACGGGGGAGCTGTCGACAACGGCAAACCGACGGTTCAGTTTGACGGCGCAGGCTGCTGTGGTTCCGCTGCCGGAGAACAGATCCATCACCAGATCACCCGGCGCACTTGACGCGCCGATAATGCGCTTCAGAAGCGTCTCTGGCTTTTGTGTGGCATAGCCCATTCGCTCGCGATCCTTTTGCTGCAAATGCTCGATGTCACTCCAAACATCGGAAGGATAGATCAAACTGTTTTCATAGTATTTGTACAATTTGCCGTTGGAACGGATCGAGAAACCGACGCGACCATCTTCGTCGATAAAGCGCTTCATGTGGTTGCGGCGTTCGGGCCCGCGCGGAATGCCGACCGCCGAGATATCGAAGAACACATTCCGCGTCTTCCGGTAGAACAGGATGGTATCGTGCTTGCGCGGGAAATACTTTTTGCTTCTGCCTCCGGTTTTGTACGGCCAAATGATTTCATTCAGAAAATTGGATTCGCCGAAAATCTCGTCCAGCAGCAGCCGTACTTTGGCCGACATGCGATAATCCAGATGCAAATAGATCGATCCTTTGCTGTCCAAGAGCTCGTGACACAAGGCTAGAATCGTTCGCATCCAGGCAAGGTATTCGTCGCTCGTCAGGGTGTCCTCATACAGACGAATCGACGCCGCGCCGCGTCCCCTGCCAAGCTTCATTGAGAAGGATTCGCCGGTGCGAAACGGAGGATCCAGGTAGATCAAACGGACCTTTCCGCGATACGCCTCCAACAAACTCGGCGCAAGTTCTTCGGCTTTGCCCAGCCAGAATTCACCGTTTCCGCCGACCGCGTGGCGCTCCTCACTGCACGGGATCTGCATACGACACCTCCAAGTCTCATTTCCTATATTTTACAAGATCTTGTATCGAAATACAAGAGAAAATACCATGGATCGTGATATTTTTTCTGATCGCATAGGAGAATTGCAGGATTTACATAACGTTGAAAACCATGGAAAGAATTGACATGGACCTTTGGGTGTGATAATATACCTTTTGTTGGGCATGCCCGCCCGCAGAAAGGTTTTATCAATTTGGGAGGAAACAATTATGTCCAAGTATTTCGGCACCGATGGATTTCGCGGCGAGGCCAACGTCAATCTGACCGTTGAGCACGCGTTCCGCGTCGGACGGTTTCTCGGATGGTATTACAGTCAGGGACACAAGGCCAAGATTGTCATCGGCAAGGACACGCGCCTGTCGAGTTATATGTTTGAAAACGCATTGACGGCCGGGCTTTCCGCATCGGGAGCAGACGTATATCTGCTGCACGTCACAACGACACCCTCCGTTTCCTACGTCACCCGTACCGAGGATTTCGACTGCGGCATCATGATCTCGGCCAGTCACAATCCGTACTATGACAACGGCATCAAGCTGTTGAACGGCGACGGAGAGAAGATGGACGAGGAGGTAATCGACGAGGTTGAGCGTTATCTTGACGGCAAAGTGCCCGAAGCTCCGTACGCAACGCGTGAAAACATCGGCCATGTCGTCGATTACGCGGCGGGCAGGAACCGGTATATCGGCTATCTGATCTCGTTGGCAACGCAGTCCTTCAAGGGCAAGCGCGTCGGCCTGGACTGTGCCAACGGCAGCACGTGGCAGATTGCCAAGAGCGTATTCGACGCACTCGGCGCGGAGACGCATGTGATTCACAATACACCGAACGGATTGAACGTCAATGAAAACTGTGGCTCGACACATATCGAGTCGTTGCAAAAGCTTGTCGTCGATGAGCATCTCGACGTCGGGTTTGCGTTTGACGGCGATGCGGATCGCTGCCTTGCGGTCGATGAAAAGGGGCGCGTGGTCAACGGCGACCATATCATGTACATTTACGCGCGCTATCTGAAGGAAAAGGACGGACTGAAGAACAATACGGTCGTTACGACCGTGATGTCCAACTTCGGTCTCTACAAAGCGCTTGACGAGCTTGGGATCGGCTATGAAAAGACGAAGGTCGGCGACAAGTACGTCTACGAAAACATGCGTGAACACGGCCATCTGATCGGCGGCGAGCAGAGCGGCCACATCATCTTTTTGAAATTCGCAAACACCGGTGACGGCGTATTGACGGCGATCAAGATGATGGAGGTCATGCTGACCAAGAAAACGACGCTGTCAGCGCTTGCCGAGCCGATGCATATGTATCCGCAGGTGCTGAAAAACGTCGTCGTGACCGACAAGGAGGAGACGCTTGCCTCCGAAGCAGTCAAGGCTGCCGTGGCACGTGCGACCGAACAGCTCGGTGACAACGGACGCGTGCTGCTTCGTGCAAGCGGCACCGAGCCGGTCCTTCGCGTGATGGCGGAGGCCAATACGTTTGCAATCTGCGAACAGCACGTCGATGCGATTATCGAAGCAATGCGTCAAGCGGGCTATCTGATTCGGGTGAAATAACATGCTTACGATTACAGATTTATTGGATTTGAACCACACCATCGCGGCAAAGCTGTTCGAAGGCAAAACGTATCCGTGGGAAGTGCTTCCGGAGATCGGAGATTTCATCGTTGCGCTTGGAAACACGCTTCCGGCGGATGAATTTGACCACCCGCGCGAGAACGTTTGGATTGCAAAGGACGCGACCGTATTTGCTTCTGCATACATCAACGGTCCGTGCATCATCGATCATGGCGCGGAGATTCGCCAATGCGCGTTCATCCGCGGCAATGCGCTGGTCGGCAAGAATGCCGTTGTCGGCAACTCTTGTGAATTAAAGAACGCGATCCTGTTCGATCATGTTCAGGTACCGCACTTCAACTATGTCGGCGATTCTGTACTTGGATATAAATCGCACATGGGCGCGGGCTCGATCACATCGAACGTCAAGAGCGATAAGACATTGGTCGTGATCAAGAGCAAGGACGAGCAGATTCCGACCAATCGCAAGAAGGTGGGGGCGATGCTCGGCGACTTCGTAGAAGTTGGATGCAACAGCGTGCTGAATCCGGGCACCGTGATCGGACGGAACAGCCAGGTTTACCCGACGTCCTGTGTGCGCGGTGTGATCCCGGCAAATACCATCCATCGCAATGATGGGAGCTTGATCACCAAGCGGTAACGCATAAAACGATACGCAAGAAAAAAATCTGCCAAATTCCGAAAATAGTGGTTGACAAACGGACCGGAAATGGCTATAATAACACTTGCGTCGCGGGAATAGCTCATTTGGTAGAGCGCAGCCTTGCCAAGGCTGAGGTGGCGGG
>JAUMVL010000002.1 GCA_030530185.1 Clostridia bacterium
TCTCCGGCGCCGCATGCGAACCCGAGATCGTCGATTTGCAGGAGTTTCTGAAGGCCTGCGGCTTCTGTGTAGAAGGCGCGGGAACGCCGACGATCCGCATCAGCGGACGCGCCAAGGGCCACGGCGTGCGCTATCCGATCATGCCCGATCGGATCGTGACAGGGACCTACCTGCTGGCCGGGGCGATCACGCGCGGCAGCGTGACCGTGACCGATACCGACCCGCGTCTGAACGGCGCGCTTCTTGCGAAGCTGTCGGCATGCGGCTGTGCGGTAACCGTGTATCGGGATGCGATCCGGCTTGAGGCCAAGACGCCGATCAAGGAGCTTGTTTCGGTGGAGACGCGGCCGTATCCGGCGTTTCCGACCGATCTGCAGGCGCCGCTGTTTGCGCTGCTGTCGGTGGCACGCGGCACGAGCGTGATCACGGAGCATATCTTTGAGAATCGGTTCCGCCATGCGGCGGAATTGAAGCGCATGGGCGCACAGAACGAAATCATCGGCCGGACGGCGATCATCCGCGGAGTCAGGCGGCTGCACGGGGCAGCGGTGACGGCGCACGATTTGCGCTGCGGGGCAGCGCTCGTGCTGGCGGGGCTCTGTGCGGATGGGGAAACCGTGATCGATCATGCGGAGCGGATCGACCGCGGGTATGATCGCATGGACGAAGCGATCGGCCTTTTGGGCGGACAGATTCTACGAAAGGAAGTTTGAGGTTTGGCAAAGAAGCACGACGACGAAGATCGCGTCATCATCCAATTCGACAACGAGGAAGGCGACGAGCTCGAGGAGCCCGTGATCGACCTGTTTGCCGACGACGATGCGCCGCCAAAGTCTGCATGGAACGTGCCCGAGCCTGCCGCTTCGGAGGAGTCCGAAGCGGAGCCGGACAACCCTGCGGACGAGGCGGAGCGGATCCGGTTGTCGTTCGATCGGTACGGGCGCCGCGTCCCCGCGAAGGGAAAAAAGAAAAGCCGGTACGGCAAGCGAAAGAACGCGCCGAAGGCGACGACCAAGGTGGTGCAGAACGATACGATCGCGCACCGCGAGTATGAGGCGGCCAAGGAGCGCTCCCGGCAGCGTGCCGCGCGGCGGGAGGCCAAGGAGGCGCACGAAAAGAAGATTCGCGAGCGCGAGCGCAGAGCGCGCCGCCGTTCGCTGCTGAAAACCGGCGCATTCGGCCTCGGGGCGATCCTGATCCTTGCGGCGCTTGCCTGGTATACGACGCGTCTGCGCACGATCGACGTCAGGCCGCTTCCCGACGGATATACGAGCGCCGAGATCATCGAAAACTCCGGTCTGCGCATCGGACGCAGCATCGTGTTCCAAAGCCTTGCTGATGCAAAAACGCGGATCGAGCAGGATGCGTACCTGCGCGCCACGCTGAAATACACGTTTCCATCCACGGTCACGATCGCGCTCGAAAAGCGCGTCCCCGCCGCTTGCGTGCGATGGGGCCCGCAGAATGAATACCTTGCGATCATCGACTCCTCCGGCGTCGTGCTCAATGCCGAAGCCGAAACGACCGGCGGCCTGATCGTAGCCGAGGGCATGTCGGTCACGACCGCGCAAAACGGCAGACCGCTCGGCGAATTGACCGACTTGCAGGTCGCAAGCCTGGTGCGCATCCTCTCCAAACTCGAGGAGCTCGACCTTTTGAACCGCTCGCCGCGGCTGACACGCATCGATATGAGCGAGCTCATGAGCATTTCGATCGCGACCGAGGGCGCAAATTACAGCATTGAGGTCGGCGATACGACAAACCTCGACACCAAGCTGACGCTGCTGCAAAAGCATTGGTCGGAGGTTATGGATCGCGCGTCGCAATATCTTGCAAACGGCTATTCGACGGCCACGATCTATCTGTACAGCAAGGGCGACATCTCGATTTCGCCGTATGAACCCGGTTACTATACCGCGATGGAGAATGTCACCAACTATACGCTGCCGAGCGACAGCCCTGCCGAAACGCCGTCGCCGCAAGAACCGTCGGAGCCGGCGGATCCGGATGCGCCGGCAACCGAAACGCCGACGCCCGCACCGACGCCGATGCCGCATCAGGGCGGCGCATTCACCGGATAACCGTACTTTGGAAAGAATGAAGGGACAAGCGGTTTCTTCATTCTTTCTGTTATAGGAGGAAGTATGAGCCTTGTCAAAACCGCAATCCGTCTTGCAGTGCCGTATCCCAAAATCGAGGCTTTCGACCGGTACCTGTTTGTCGGACCGCATCCCGACGATATTGAGATCGGCGCAGGGGCAACGATCAGAAAGCTGACCGAAGCGGGGAAATCCGTTGTATTTCTGATTTGTACAGACGGTCGGTATGGGGACGGAGCGTCCAACGGCGTCAAAGGCGATGAATTGGCCGCATTGCGGAAAGAGGAATCCCTTGCGTCGGCCAAGCGGCTCGGCGTCTCGGACGTGCATTTTTTGAATCTGTGCGACGGAGCGGGATACGCGATCGAGCAGCTCGAAAGAGGGATTGCCGAAGCGATCGCTGCCGTGCAGCCCGACATCGTGTTCGCGCCGGATCCCGCATCCAAGAGCGAATGTCACGAGGATCACCTGCGCGTCGGCCGGGCGGTGCAAAAGCTCGGCTGCTTTGCCCCGTATTCCGAGATCATGCAAAACCTGTACGGCACAAACGGCGCCAAGGTGCAGGCGATCGCGTTCTATATGACCGCACGGCCGAACCGGTTCGTCAAAACCGGAAAGCGATTGACGGACCAGCTGTCGGCGATCTTCGACTGCCACAAAAGCCAGTACCCTGCCGGAACAGCCGAATCCGATGCGCTGAAGCTGTATCTGCGCCTGCGTTCGCTGCAATACGGTCTTCGAACGCTCTCACGCGGCGCAGAGGGCTTTTATGTGCTCGGGCAGACCCATTTACACTGCTTGCCTGAAACGGGCAAATAAGGACATTTCAAATCTGTTCTTCTTTATTTCTTTCGGGAGAAAGAAATAAAGAAGAACCAAGAAACAAAGAAAGCCGGGATTGTGGATTGTCCGAATCCGGCTTTCTTTGGTTAAAACTTTATTATCTTTCTGACAACTTTTCGACAAGCTTTTTTTCAAACATTTTTACTTCTTCAAGCCGTTTATCAAGCTGCTCAAAAATCTCCTCATCTGTCATATCATCATCAATCTTTACGTGTCTTGTGGCAAAATGCGTACGCCATTGCCAATTTATTTTTTGTTGTTTGGCTCGATAGACTGCATTAATCCGTTCACAAGTAGCACGCAAATCATCGGGTATGTTTTTAGAACTTAACGCGAATTGAATAAAAAGCTCTTTTCCATCAATGTTCTTGATCTCATAATAATAAAAGTTGCTTGTTCCCCATCCACTCTTAGCTTCGATTGCATCCGGGAGAATCTCGGACATAGTTTTTGTCTTGAATCGAGTAAGTATTTTCCCGCTTTTATCGGCATCATATTCGATCAGTCCTTTTGCCGCACTCTCTTCTGCCCATGCATGAATAATATCTGCTAATTCTGAAGCGCGGTCTGGTTTATTTTCAAAAATCAAATCCAATGCTTTTTGATGTTTCGCATAGATTTCGGCACAAATACGTGCCAATTTTTCATCTCCCACAATATCCCTCCTGATTATATCTAAATAATTGTCAACAAGCAGCTGCACATCGGGAAGCATCTTCACTTTTTTCTTTGCATTTTCGATTATTGTCAACACATTCTCATAGCTCATTGAGCACCAATTGACTGTATCACTCGGCTCAACGCCCTCTGGCGATAAAAAAATAAACATCTTTTTATAATCGGGAAAAGATTCTTCTATTTGTCGCCGATAACGATACAGCTGATTACTATGTTCTCCTGAATCGATTTTATTTTCTATACATAAAACAAACTTTTCTTTTGCCGATACCGCAAGAACATCAATGTTATGCCATTCTCGCTGAATGATAAAATCATGGCAATCCATCAATAACGTTTCAAATACATCACTATCTGAAAAGGATGTTACAACATATTGAATGAAACCTCTTAATACGCTGTCGCCTAATCCATGATTTTCATTTGGGTTAAGCAACCAAGACAGCATATTGCTATGGCGAATTTCAACACGCGAAATTTTGAGAATATCAAACAGATTAAACTTGCTCGTCCATTCATCAAGCGGATCAAGACATTCGATATCCAGCAAGAAATCTTTTACTGCCGTTGCATCGTCTTTTTCTGAATATGAAATATTGTTTTCAAGGATAAAGTCCCGAAACCGTCTTAAATGATATAAATATCCATTAATTAATTTTTCAACATTTCCAACAGAATTTTTGCGTAACGCTTTTTCCAATTCCTCTCTAGCCACTACCGCAAAGTTTTCTGCTGTGATAGCATTCCAAAAAACATCTTGGCCTTCATTTTTCCACAGGTAAAATGTGTCTGCCAAAACGGTAGTTACGGTATTCCGCCCAAGTTCAAGGGATTGCAAATGTGATTTATAAAGTGCTCTGACTGAGTCGAACGATAATGATCTTGCGTATTCTATCTCCATGCTCATCCCCACGCTCATTTTTCTATACTATATCAAATCCAGAAAGACCTTGCAACTGTATTTAATTGGGTTAGTTATTTCTTTCTCTATCACTTTTCCGTCTTTTCGAGCAACAAACCATGTGCTTTAGCCATCCATAATCTCCGGCTTCTTTTTCGCTTTCTTTTTCTTCACTGTTGAAAGCGAGACAGAAACCATGCCGCAGGGCGTCCTGCGGCATGGTTTGCGCTTATATTTCCCAAATCAATTTCGGCGTAAATTGCAGCGCGTCGGCGGCGACGAGGTGATACGGGGTTCCGTTGAAGGTGCCCGTAAACGCAGAGGCATGGGCTTTTGCGCCGTGCAGGTGCCCGTATACAACGGCTTTGACCGCGTATGGCGCGAGCATGGAGATAAACTCGCTCGGCGTGCCGTTCTCGGCAAACGGCGGATAGTGAAACATGACAAGATGCGTCGTATCGGGTGAGAGCTGCAAAAGCGACAGATTCAGGCGCTGCTTTTCTCGCTCATACAGTTTGCGGTCGGCGCTTTCCTTAAAGCCGGCGCATTCGGGAATCGTCCAGCCGCGCGTGCCGGCGATCTCAATGGTGCCGAATCGAAACGTATCGTTTTGCAGGGCAAAGACGCCGTCGGGCAAGGCGCTTCGCACCTTGGTGATGCTGGACCACCAAAAGTCATGGTTGCCGCGAAGAAGCAGCTTTTTGCCCGGCAGTCCGCCCAAAAAAGCAAGATCGGCCTCAGCGTCCGAGAGATACATCGCCCAGCTGATATCGCCGGGAATCAGGACGAGGTCGTTCTCCTTTACGGTGTTCTCCCAAGCCGCTTTCAGCCGCTCGGTATGATTTGCCCAGTGTGCGCCGAACACATCCATTGCCTTATCGGGCACGGCATGGCTCAGGTGCAGATCCGCGATGGCGTAGATCTTGGGCATATCGTTCTCGCTTTCTCAGTCTTCGGAATCCTCGTCGGGGAAATCCTCTTCGATCGGATCGTCCGCTTCATCGGCGCGCACCTTGTCGGCGTGCAGCTCCAGATCCGCCTGGCGCTTCTGCTCGCGCAGGCACTCTTCACACAGATCCTTGCCGCGAACGGCGGGGCGCTCGCCGCATTCGGAGCACATGATGACCTCGTCGGTCTCCGGTTCCTTTTTGCGCTTCTTATCCAGTTCGGCGGCGCAGATGCGGCAGATCGTTTCGTTGCCGCGCAGATAGTTCAATTCACATTTCGGGCATTTCCGTAAAGCCATTTGCATACCTCATTGATGATGTATTTGCTCAAAGCATAGTATGCAAAGAAGGAAGCAATCTGTCAAGCCCTAATTTTCAATATTTTCCGTGTTTTCTTGCGAAAGGGTCCGTTCCGCATCCGAAACGAGCTGCCCGAGCCGTTCGATCAGCTGGTCCTTGCCTTCCCCGGTCTCTCCGGAAAACGGTATCGCATACGGCGGTGCGCCAAGCAGCTTTGCATTCGCGTTCGCCTGCAGCTTCCGGCGGCTCTTGGTAATCTTATCCGACTTGGTCGCAACGAGCGTGTACGGAATGTTGTAATAGAGCAGATAGCGAAACATCTGCCGGTCGTTTTCGGTCGGCTCGTGGCGGATATCGATCAGAAGAAACAGATGACTGACGCGTCCCGATGCCAGGTATTGCTCGATCAGCGTACCCCAGCTTTTCTGCTCAGCCTTTGACGCTTTGGCATAACCGTATCCGGGCAGATCGACCAGATAGAACTGTCCGCGATTGATCGAAAAGAAATTGATGAGGCGCGTCTTGCCCGGCTGCGACGATGTGCGCGCAAGCTTGTTGTTGCCGGTCAGACGGTTGATGAGGCTCGACTTGCCGACATTGCTCTTGCCGACGATCGCAATCTCGCATGGCATCGGGACGGGGTATGCCTGCCCGAGTCCGACGCTTGTGACAAATTCGGCCTGTTTGATCCAAAACTTCGTTTCCATATCCCCAGTATAGCGGCAAAATTCACATTTCGCAATATGATTGTTCATAATTTCTTCATTCCCTGTCGGGCTTCACATGGTACAATTATGGTACAAGCAAAGATCGGGGATTCTTCCCGATCGAATGCGGACAAGCGGCTTTAGCGCCGCATCCGCCGTTTGCAGAACCGAAAGGAACGTATGATATGGGACTTTTTCACTCCTCCGATATCGGGCTTGACCTCGGCACGAGCAACATCCTGGCATATATTCGCGGGAAAGGCATCGTGCTGCGTGAGCCGTGCATTGCGGCGATCGAACGCGGCACGGGCAAGATGGTGGCGATTGGGCAGGAGGCCAAGGATATGGTTGGCCGTGCGCCGGACAACCTGATGATCATCCGCCCGATGCAGGACGGCGTGATTGCAAACTTCGATGCGACCGAACGCATGCTGACGCTGTTTTTCAACCGCATCGTCGGAAGCCGCATCTTCTTTAAACCGCGGGCCGTTGTGGCGGTGCCGTCGATGGCGACCGAGGTCGAAAAGCGCGCGGTCATCGAGACGACCGAGGGCGCAGGCGCGCGGTATACGTTCCTGATCGAGGAGCCGGTGGCGGCGGCGATCGGAGCGGGCATCGACATCACCGAGCCGAAGGGAAATATCGTCGTTGACATCGGCGCCGGCACGTGCGATATGGTTGTGACCTCGATGGGCAAGGCGGTCATCCACGATTCGCTTCGCCTCGGCGGCGATAAGTTTGACGCCGCGATTGTGCGCTACTTTAAGCGGCAGCACGGCATCGTGATCGGCATCAACGCTGCGGAGGCGCTGAAGATCCAATACGCATCGGCCTATCCGCGCAGCGACGAGCTGAAAATGGACGTGCGCGGACGATCCTTGGGCGGGGGGCTTCCGGTTGCGCTTGAGCTTGGCTCGAACGAGCTGACCTATGCGCTGTCCGAGCCGCTGCACAATATTGCGGAGGCGCTCAAAGACACGTTCGAACAGACTCCGCCGGAACTGGCCGGCGACATTGCAACGCGCGGCATCTGCCTCACCGGCGGAGGCGCACAGCTCTATGGGCTGGATCAGTACATTGCCGAGCAAACCGGTGTGCCGTGCTGGGTGGCAGAGGATCCTGTGGCGTGTGTTGCGATCGGCTGCGGCAAGGTGCTGGAGGACCCGAGAAAGTATGACGGCGTGCTGTACGACTACCGGCGCGGCGATTACTATGAGGAGTAAATGGGGAGAGGAAGTATGACGGAGACCAAGGGCAAAAAGGCATTGTCGCTCTGCATTCTGCGCGTGCTCGAACAGCACGCGTCGGAAAAGGAGCCGCTTTCGACGCGCCGCATCATCGACTATCTCAAAGAAGATTTCGGGATGATCGCAGAGCGCAAGGCCGTCGGACGCAACCTGATCCTGCTGACCGAGATGGGGTTTGGGCTTTCCACTTACCACGACAACGGCAAAGGGTACTATCTGACTGCGGCGGCGGACCCGACGGCGTTCGATCCGGTCGTGTACGACGCGCTTCTGCGTGCCCCGATTACCGAGGAGGGCGAGCGGCGCATTCGCCTGATGCAGCCGGAGGTGCCGGTCTATGCGGTGCGGGAGACGCCGCGCAGCCTGCGTACCGACGTGTTTGATCTGCTGGATGTTCTGCGTACGGCCATCGCCGACCAGAAGCAGGTCACCTTCCTTTACCACACGGCACAGACCGACGACGGCATCACTGCTGCGCCGGATGCCACCTATACGGTTTCTCCGTATGCGCTGTTCCTTGCCGCCGAGCGGTACTATGTGCTTGCCTCAGTTTCGGGGTATGGGCGGCTGCTGCATTTTCGCTGCGATTATATGCGAGATGCGCGCGTATCCGATCAAGCTGCTCGGCCGTGCAGCGAGCTTACGGAGTGCGCAGACGGACTCGATGTGATCGGGTACGTCAACCGGGCGATCTACCGGCAGGACACGGCGGAGCCGTATACGCTGCTTTGTTCGGCAAGGCTGATCGATGCGCTGATCGATACCTTTGGCTCGGAAGCGAAGCTGAAGCACGAAGGGGACAACGTCCGCGCCGAACTGCGCGCGCCGTGGTCGGCGGTGCGGCGGTTCCTGCTGAACCATCTGTCGCAGGTGACGCTTTTGGAACCCGCGATGCGGCAAAAGCAAATCCGGGATGAGCTTTACACCGCGCTTTCGATCTATCCGCAGCGATAAATTTGTAAATTCTTGCGCATTTCCAGGTTTTGGGTGAAAAATTTATAAAGATAACACAGAAATATCACATTTGCCCGTTATAATGAGAGGGGTAAAGGAGAATCCATATGGGGAAGAAAGTGCTTCGGACCCTGAAGCGTGCGTGGAAGAAGCTTTCTGCATGGAACCGGGAAACGGTCGTTCCGTGGATCAAAGAAAAGCTCGTTCCGTGGCTGAAGGAAACCGGTAAAATTATCAAATATACAACGAAGGAGTGGCTCAGCGCGATCCCGCCGTTTCTGTCCAAGGTTGTGCGCGGCGTGGAAAGCGGCCTGAATCGTGCGCTTTTGAAGCTGTCGCGGCGCACCGGTCAGGAGGAGGCGGACCCCGGCGCGGGTGCGGACAGGCAGTCGCAGCGCGTTTCGCGTCCGCTGCTGTTTTTGGTGCTCGGCGTCATGTGCGTCGTGATCATATCCGTGCTGATCCTCACGATCGCGCTCGGCGCACGGTTCTTCTCCTGCGTCTGCCGGCCGTCCGGCCGCGGTACCGAGCCGGTCGGCGTGACCGAAACCGCATCGCCGTCCGACGATCCGGAAGGGGAACCGCATACAGAGCAGAATCTGCCGGTTCCGCAGACCGAGCTTGTTACGCCCGCGCCGCCGGTCAATCCGGACGATACGTACCTCGGCGGCGAGACGTATGAAAAGGGCGATACCGATGAAACAGTCGCGGTTGTGCAGCAGCGGCTGATGGACCTTGGTTACATGGATCCGGATGAACCGACCGAGCATTTCGGCGGCATTACGCTCGCCGCGCTCGAAAGCTTCCAGAAGCGCAACAATCTTCCGGTCAACGGCATCATCGATGAAACGACCTATGCCCTGCTGTTCAGCGAGAGTGCGCTCGAATTCGTGATGCAGATCGGCGATACCGGCGACGCGGTCGAGGAGGTTCAGGAGCGTCTGTACGAGCTCGGCTACCTCGACAAGGAGAGCCGCACCGGTACGTTCGGCGAAAAGACGGAGGCGGCAGTTATCGCATTCCAGACGGCGAACAAGCTCGATTCGGACGGGCTTGTCGGCGCAACGACGCGGGAAGCGCTGTACGCCGAGGACGTGGTCGGCAACGTGTTTAAGAGCGGCGATCGCGACGACGCGATTACGCCGTATCAGGAACGCCTGAAGGAGCTCGGCTATCTCGAGGGCAGCTATGACGAGGGCAAGATGGATAAGGCCACCGTCAACGCAATCAAGGAGTTCCAGGATGCGACCGGCTTGGTCAAGGACGGCGTTTTAGGCCCGACCACGATGACCGAGCTCGACGCGAAGGATGCGCCCAAATATGCGCTGCGGCTCGGTATGAGCGGCAGCAAGGTCAAGGATGCGCAGAAGCAGCTCAAAAAGCTCGGATATCTGACGTCGTCCGAGGTATCGGGTTACTTCGATGATGCGACCGAAGAGGCGGTCAAGCTGTTCCAGAGGCGCAACGGCCTCAGCGCCGACGGCGCGATCGGTTCCAAGACGCTCAGTAAGCTGTATGACGACGACGCCAAGCATGCGCCGGCTACGGCAACGCCGCGCGTGACCAAGAAGCCGACGGCGACGCCCAAGGCAAAGAAAGCAACGGCAACGCCGAAGAAGGGCGCCAAGGCGACGCCGACCCCAAAGAAGGGGACGAAGGCCACAGCAACGCCGAAGACAACGAAGAAGGCGACGGCGAAGCCGAAGGTTACGCCGACACCCAAGCCGGCAAGCACTGCCTCCGGCAAGATCGAGAACCTGATCAAGATCGCGCAGAGCAAGATCGGCTGCCCGTACGTGTCCGGCGCGAAGGGCCCGAATCGGTTTGACTGCTCCGGCTTCGTCTACTGGTGCCTCAACCAGGCGGGCGTCAAGCAGGGCTATATGACGAGCATCGGCTGGCGCAAGACCTCGCGATATAAGCGCATTACCTCGTGGGGCAGTTTCCAGCGCGGCGACATCATGGTGTTCAAGGGCGAGAGCAGCTCGACCGGCCATGTGGGCATTTACCTCGGCGGAGGCAAGATGATTGACGCTTCGTCCGGCGCGGGTCAGGTGCGCATCACCTCGACCATCCTCTCCGGCAGTTACTGGAAGGCGCACTTCCTGATGGCTTACCGGATCTGGGAATAACCAATGGAAAAGCAAAAGCTGTCAGGGAACCGAAGGCTCCCTGACAGCTTTTTATGATCCCGAAAAGGGAGATCATTTTTTCGTTTGGAATGTTCATGCGCTTTTACCCGGGTTATGCAGAAAACGGTTTTGCATATGCAAACGGGTTAAAATGGACGCCAAAATGCATATCCATCCACACCATCCACCGAGTTATCCACATTTCAAGCCGCGAAAACAGGCCAAAATCGCAGTTATCCACCGCATAAACCGGATGGGATATGCGCTCCGATGCGGGTGCATACACGTCGAAAAACGGATTATTTATGAAGACCATAATTGTATAGATACCCGATGCCGACTTTGCGCCTGTATGGAACGTTCCAATCAAACGTACAATATTTCGACTTTTTGAAAAGGAAAGTCTGTATTTCGACAGGGCAGGAACGTTTTATCGTTCATTGTTCCGGAGAAGAGAGGCGCAAAAGCTTGAATCCGGAGGTGCTTTCTTGAGATGTGCCGGAAAGCGCAACGGACTGTTTCAATACCTTCCTGCGGCAAGCAGCAGGGTATACGCCTTTCAGTCTGTTAGTTCTTCATTGGGAGCTGTTTGGAAGCCGTATAGAAAACTTCATCGCCACACAATGCACCGTTCTACTGATGTATTTTGGACCAGAAAAGTGTTGACAAGAAAAAACAAATCTGCTATATTTTCAGTATGTTGTTTATATATAATATATTAAACGCCTTGAAATGGGGCGGGGAACACTTATATTGCGTGATAAAATAAGATGAACGCGAGGCGTCCATCCGCGGGAGCGACACTCCTCGGAAGGACGTCCTTCTCTTTGGAGAAAGGAGAATGATATCGGTGAAGAAACATATTTTTGTAACCGGCGGTGTGGTATCGGGCCTAGGCAAGGGCATTACGGCAGCATCCTTAGGAAGACTGCTGAAATGCCGCGGGTATAAGGTTGCAGCGCAAAAGCTGGATCCCTACATCAATGTGGATCCGGGAACCATGTCACCTTATCAGCACGGAGAAGTGTATGTAACCGAGGACGGTGCGGAAACGGACTTGGATTTGGGTCATTACGAGCGATTCATCGATGAAGATTTAAATCAGTATTCCAATCTCACTACCGGCAAGGTCTATGCAAATGTTCTTCGGAGGGAACGACAGGGAGGATATCTTGGAAAGACGGTCCAAACGATTCCGCACATTACAGATGAGATTAAACGGTTTATTTACCGTGTAGGGGAACATAGCGACGCTGACATTGTCATAACGGAGGTCGGTGGCACGATTGGCGACATAGAAAGTCAGCCGTTTTTGGAAGCGATTCGTCAAGTGGGGCGCGAGGTAGGTCGAAACAACGCTCTTTACATCCATGTAACGCTGGTGCCCTACCTCAAAGCCAGTGGAGAACATAAGTCCAAACCCACCCAACATTCTGTAAAGGAACTTCAGGGCATGGGCATTTTTCCGGATATCATTGTGCTGAGGACCGATGAGCCCATCGAAGACCCCTCCATTTTTGAAAAGATTGCCAATTTCTGCAATGTAGATCGAGATTCGGTCATTGAAAATTTGACGTTGCCGGTGCTGTACGAGGCCCCGTTATATTTGGAAAAGGCACATTTTTCCGGGATCGTCTGCAAGAAACTTGACTTGCCTGTTCGAGAACCGGACCTCTCTTCCTGGCGCGCGATGGTCAATTGCATCCATGCTTCTCAGGAAAGAGTCGCTATCGCCTTAGTGGGAAAATACACGCAGCTTCATGATGCGTATCTTTCGATCGTTGAGGCGCTGAAGCATGCAGGCTTTTCACGCGGAGTTCATGTTGATATTCGTTGGATTGATTCAGAAGCGTATTCCCTTGCAGACCTCTCCGATGCGGACGGGATTCTTGTTCCCGGCGGCTTCGGGAGCCGTGGCATAGATGGCATGATTGAAGCTGCCAACTATGCAAGAACCCACAATCTTCCTTATTTCGGCATCTGTCTCGGCATGCAAATTCTTTGTATTGAATATGCGAGAAACGTGATAGGCTGGAAGGATGCAAATTCAAGTGAGTTCGATCCGGAAAGCTGTCACAAAGTCATTGATTTTATGCCGGGGCAGAGCAATGACGTCGACAAGGGAGGCACACTGCGCCTTGGAGGTTATCCGTGCGCCATACAGCCGAACACCGTGCTTGCACGCTGCTATGCACGGGATTCCGTCGTAGAGCGTCATAGACACCGATATGAAATAAACAACGCGTTTCGCCGGCAACTGAGCGATGCAGGCTTGACGTTTTCGGGCATCTCGCCGGATGGAAGACTCGTCGAAGCGGCGGAAATTACGACGCAGCCATTCTATCTCGGCGTGCAGTATCATCCGGAGTTTAAAAGCAGGCCAAACAAACCGCATCCTCTGTTTCTCGAATTCATTCAGGCGGCACAGACCCATAAACGAGACGGAAAATGATGTGAGAAGGATGGGATTTGAACGAGAATCACTGAGCGAAAATCAAAATAGCTGGTATTTAGGGAGGAATTATGTGCGGAATAGTTGGATATACGGGGAACAAACCGGCCGCTCCGATCCTATTGGATGGATTGAAAAAGCTGGAATACCGCGGTTATGACTCTGCGGGACTGGCTGTACGCAGCGGCGACGCGTTGGCTGAGGTCGTAAAGGCGACCGGAAAGCTGAAAAACCTGATTGAAATGACGGATGAAGGCCGAACGCTGCCCGGCTTTTGCGGCATTGGGCATACCCGTTGGGCGACGCATGGTGAACCAAGCCGAAAGAATGCGCACCCGCATGTCAGCGGCAATGCAACGGGTTCCGGCTCCGGGCCGGTGGAATCGGATGTTGTCGGAGTGCACAACGGAATCATTGAAAACTATGAAGAGCTCAAGCAAAAATTGATCCACCATGGATATCGTTTTTACAGCGGAACGGATACGGAGGTTGTCATTAAGCTGGTCGATTATTATTACAAAAAGTATAAGATCGGGCCGATCGACGCGATCAATCGTATGATGGTGCGCGTGCGCGGCAGCTACGCGCTTGCTCTGATGTTCAAAGAATATCCCGGCGAGATTTATTGCGCGAGAAAGGACAGTCCGCTTATCATCGGGATCGCAGAAGCAGAAAGCTTCCTTGCATCGGATGTGCCTGCAATTTTGAAACATACCCGCGATGTTTATTATATTGACAATCTGCAATCGGCAAGGATCCTTTCGGGGGAGGCACATTTTTTTGATCTAAACGGTGATGAAGTTTCACTTCCCATGACGCATGTCACCTGGAATGCGGAAGCGGCGGAAAAGAACGGCTATGAGCACTTTATGATGAAGGAGATTCATGAACAGCCGAAAGCTGTCCGCGATACACTGAACAGCATCATAAAAAACGGACAAATCGATCTTTCTCCGATAGGCCTCACTTCTGAATTTCTGAAAACGATTGACAGCATACATATTGTTGCGTGTGGGTCGGGATGGCATGTCGGGATGCTGGCACAATATGTGATCGAAGATTTAGCGGAGGTGCCCGTCCGAGTTGAACTTGCATCGGAGTTTCGCTATCGAAAACTCATGCTGTCCGAGCATGCGCTGGTAATGGTTGTATCGCAGTCGGGCGAGACGGCGGATTCTCTTGCGGCTTTGCGTGCAGCAAAATCAAAAGGAACGCCCACGCTGGCAATCGTCAACGTTATCGGTTCGACGATTGCGCGGGAGGCGGATCATGTGTTATATACCCTTGCAGGTCCCGAGATTGCGGTTGCGACAACCAAGGCATACAGCGCACAGCTCGCTGCCATGTATGCGCTGGCAATTGCACTTGCAGATGCGCGAGAAAAAATCGAGCCGGCACGTCGTGACGAATATCGGAAGGAACTTATAGCATTACCGGATAAAATGGAACGTGCGCTTGAAAACAAGGAACGCATTCAATGGTTTGCAAGCAAGCACGCCAATGCAAGGGATATTTTCTTTATCGGACGCGGTCTCGATTACGCGATTTGCCTGGAGGGCAGTCTGAAAATGAAGGAGATTTCCTATATTCACAGTGAAGCCTATGCCGCGGGAGAACTGAAACACGGGACCATCTCACTTGTGGAAAACGGAACGCTCATTATAGGCGTCCTGACACAGACCGACCGGATTGAAAAGACCGTTAGCAATATGGCGGAGTGTAAGGCAAGGGGCGCATATTTGATGGGGCTGACCGGCTATGGCAATTATAATGTCGAGGAAGCCGCAAATTTCACCGTCTATGTACCGAATACCGACCCGCATTTCATTGGAAGCATCGCCATTATCCCGCTTCAATTGCTTGCCTATTATACAAGCGTCGCAAAAGGGCTGGATGTCGATAAACCGCGGAATCTTGCCAAGAGCGTGACCGTGGAGTAAATGACATGCATCTTTCTGCCGAGGGAAAAAGCTTTGATGGCGATAAAACCTCGTTCTTGAATCTTTGGCATGCTTTTGCGAACATTCATAAGAAAACGTCCTGTTTCAGGACGTTTCATACGATAATAGGATACGATACATACACGGAAATTTAGGAGGAACACCCAAAATACCTGCTTCCCGTATATTACCGGCTATTGATCGTAATCGAAATATCGCCGGTTGATGTGGTAATTTCACATCTTCCGCCCGAAGCTGTATCAGGCACCTTGATATTGCCGGTCGATGTTTTTGTGAGGAATACTTTTTCAGAACGGAGCGTTCCGGTCACGTCTCCGGTTGAAGTTTTGATTGTGATCCGCCCTGCCTCGCAGCTTTCAAAGCGCACATCGCCTGTATCGCGTACAATGTTGAAATCATCGGTTGCGGTCACATTTTTCAGCGTTACACCACCGGTGCTTCCGGTTGAAAGCAGCATTTTGCAGAGCACATCCGTCAGCTCGGTTTTTCCTGTGCTGACCTGGAAGGAAAGCGTCTCTTGGCAATGGATGTTTTCGCCTTCGATCTTTCCCGTAGAAACCGAGAGGTCAATATTCTCCGCATGAACTCCATGTATGCGGATGCTTCCGGTACTCGTTTTGATGTTCAGGCTGCCGTCTAATGAGGCATCAAAAGCGATGTCCCCCGTGCTTGCCGTGATCTGTGTGTCGCCGAAGGAAAAAAGATTTGGCACGGTTACGTCTCCCGTATGGGTGGCAATCGTCAAAGCTGTATAGTGTTCCGAAGGAAGATACACTGTCACCGACTGCGGCTTGAAAGAAAACGATGCAAGATGATCGTACCAAGCACGTTTGTCAACCGCAGTGATCTTCAGAGTGTCATTTTCAACGGAAACCGCATGCTTGACTTTTTCCCGCACAACACAATCCACCCGCGTTTTTTCACCCTCGGACGGCTTAAATGTGATATCGGCTTCGTCTGATTCGATTTCTATCATCTCAAACTTTTCGCTCAGCGTATACGTATTTGTTTCATAGTTTGCTGTATCCAGTTTTGAAAAACTAAAACCGGATGCAACGAACGCAGCACCGAAAACGATAATTCCGACAGCAATAAGTACTATAGCTGCGATAACAGATCCTTTTTTCATTTTGCGATCTCCTTTCTGACAAACATAGACTTGACGGCGATACTTGCCTTTTTCGGCAGCTTAAGTATGCCTTTAGAAGCGCCAACGCATCCGAAGAACATAAAGATTGAAAGACCGGCAAGGAGGAAAGCCGTTCCGAGCATCATTAGGGCGGGTATATAATTCCCATGCACAAAAAATACGATCGTTACGGCTATCCCACCGATCACGCTGATCCAAAGGGCGACTTCAATTGCCCACAGCGAAAGAATGAGTGCCCAAACGACGATATACAGGGAAAGAATGATCGCACCTGCTGCAATAAGAAATGGGAACCAGACCGGAAAACCCAAAGCAATCAGAACAATCTCCCATGCACGTAAAGCACGTTTCGGTTTAACTGTTTCTTTTAAAAGCTTCTCAAGCGGGATATCCGCGACAATTTGCGTTTTGATTTCATCAACCGTGCCGATCTCTGCAACCGCATCTTCCTCGTTTATGCCTTCTTCCATACGGTCGTCAATCATTTCCCCGTAAAACGTGATGCGTTCTTCGATATCCTTTTGCGGAAGCGCGGAAAGAGTGTTTCGTAAGGCTGATAGGAATTCTTGTTTATTCATATTGATCCTCCTTTATAACGAATTGATAAATGGAAATCACTTCTTTCCATTCATCCTTGAATTCTTCAATCCGCTTGATACCGTATTGCGTAATATGATAATATTTGCGCAGTCTGCCGTCGTGTTCCGTGCTGCGCACCGTCAACATTTTGGCGCCTTCGAGTCGCTTTAATATGGTGTATAAAGTCGATTCGGACAATTCGATATATGGTTTCAGGTCTTTTATGATCTTATATCCGTATGAGTCATTGTTCTTGATTGCGGCAAGAACGCACACGTCAAGCAAACCGCGCTTCAATTGAGCATCCATGCTATACCTCCTTTTGCATAATACATCGTATCACGAAGTATTGCGTTTGTCAAGAGTTCTGTAATAAATGGCTCAAATCCTGTCTCACGGGCAACCTTTGGTTTTCTTTACGCGTAGCGAAGAATTGCAAAACGGATATCAGCGCTTTCGGACTATTTCGTCGATGTGCTTGTCATAATTATTGTCGTACTTTTGCAAGCCAAAACAAGAAAAACGCCCTATTTTAGGACGTTTTGCCGTGGCGCGGAAGGAGAGATTCGAACTCTCGCACCGGTCAACCCAGTCTACTCCCTTAGCAGGGGAGCCCCTTATAGCCACTTGGGTACTTCCGCAAATATATAGTTTTCGAGAGAATGGCGGAGATGGTAGGATTCGAACCCACGGATGCTTTCACATCAACGGTTTTCAAGACCGCCTCCTTAAACCGCTCGGACACATCTCCTCGCGCAAAGTGCATTATATCAAAAGGAGGCACAATTGTCAACGATTTCTTTGACGGCAGAATACGATTGCCTCAGTATTTCTCCACGCAGAATGTGCGGCGATCGTTTGCGGCGGAGACAAGGTCAATCCCATCCTTCAGCGCGAGCGCGTGGACGGGGCGGCACAGCGTGCCCGACATGGCGCAGTCGGTCGGCAGCAGCGCCGAAGCGAGACGGGACGGTGCGCGCGAAGCTGCGGCCTCGAGCAAAGCGCGGTAGACGGCGGGAGAATCGGCGAGACATTCGGTGATTTCGATGCCGTTGCCGTCGGGCAGAAAGCAAAGGTATCCCGTGCGGTTCGGTGCGAGCAAAAAAACACCGTTATCGCGGGTATATTCGTCGAGCGCGGTGCGCATTTCCGGGACGGTTCGACGAAGCATGAACGGATGCTGCAGCGTCGCATGGATGTAGGCCGGGTAAAGGTCGGAGACGTTTTTCGTCTCCGCAATCTCGGGGTGTTCGGCCGCGGGCTCGGTGACCTTAATCGCATACGTCAGCGGTCGGAACCCGAACGGGACATAGAGATCGGGGATTGCGGGCGAGAGCAGTGCAAGATCGTAGTTGCGGAGCTTGGCGTTGTCGAGCAGCCGGTTCACGGTTTCGGTCATCAGCCCCCGATGTCGATATGCGGGCAGCGTGGACACACCGGAGATCAGGATCGCGGGATAGGCGGGATAGGCTGTGCGGACGCGCCGGGCGAGCGCCATCGAAACGAGCCGATCGCCGTCGAACACGCCGAACGACAGCGTCGGTGTAAAGCGATGGGAAAAGAAAAAATTGGCAAACGGTTCGGTATCGTGAAACACTTCCTGCCACAGCGCCTTTGCGCCAAAGCAGTCGTGCGGCTGCAGTTGCCGGATGATCATTTCAGCTGCCTCCTTCCCGTCGCGCGGGCATAGACGCTCATGACGATCCCGACGCAGGCAAGCGATGCGAGCATATTCGATCCGCCGTAGCTGATAAACGGAAGCGGGATGCCGGTCACCGGCATCGCCCCCATACACATGCCGATATTTTCAAACACGTGTGAGACGAGCATCGCCGTGCAGCCGACGGCAAGGCAGCGGCCGTAGGTGTCGCGTGCGCGAAGCGCGGTGCGAAGCCAATGGAAGAACAGCCAGAAGAACACGAGCACAAGGACAACGGAACCGACGAAGCCGACGCCTTCCCCAATGCCCGCAAAGATAAAATCGCTGTGCCAGACCGGCACATAACCGGTCTGGATCAGCGTTCCGTTGACAAAATATCCCTTGCCCCACAGGCCGCCGGAGCCGATGACCTGCTTGGCGTGCAGCACGTTCAGACCGTCGCCCTTGAGATCGCGGGTCGGGTCGAGAAACACGCGGATCCGGTTTTTTTGCACCTCGCTGAAGAAGAACCGCCAAGCGACGACCGCGGCGGCAACCGATGCGCCGGCGCCCGCGGCAAGATACGCCCAATGCAGCCGCACGCAGAACAGAATCGCAACGGCGATCACAAGCAGCACCATAGCCGTACCGAAGTCGTTCTGGAGCAGCACGAGCAAAAACGGAACGAGCACATACAGTCCGCACACCAGCACGTCGAGCGGATGCGACAGCGCGCCGCGGCGCTCATATCGCTCGGCGGCGGTCTTGGACAGCAGGATAATCAGTACAACCTTGGTGATTTCGCTCGGCTGAAACGCGCGCGTGCCGATCTTGTACCAGCCGAAGGCGCCGTATGTGTTTTCGCCGGCAAGGACAAGGAGCAGGAGCAGAACGAGACAAACCAGATAAGCCGTTTTTGCAAACGGCTTATACAACTCATAATCGAAGATGGCAAGCGGAACGGCAACGAGAAGCGAAATGGCAATGTTGCCGATCTGCCGCCAGAGGAACGCAAAGTGCATTCTTGCCACATAGTCGGCAAGTTCCGTTTCGGTTCCGTCAAACGGATCGCAAAATACATCGAGCAGCGTAACAAGACCGAACAAAACCAAGGCCGAGACGAGGATGATCGTTAAAACATCGACCTGATACGGGGCTTTGGTTCGCGTCGTTTTACGCGTCATCGAACGATGTATTCCTCCTTCTTCTTCGGCGCGGCGTTGAGCTCCGCCTTCTTTTGAGCAAAGCCGGGCTTGCCGAGCAGGGCATATGCGGCCTTCTTGCCCTCCTCAACGCCGGGCTGATCGAACGCGTTGATGTTCAGCAGCTCGCGCCACTTCATATTGCCGCGATGCGCCTTCATTCCCCAAATGGCCGCTTCGATCGGAAGCGCACAGAGCTCGTCCTTGGTAAAGCCGTTTTCACCGATGGCTTCCTGCATCATGTTGTGGCAGTTGAGCGCGAGACGCATGCTCTGTTTCCATTCGTTGTTCCGATAATCCGCGGGTTTCTCCTGCTATGAGAGAGATTTTTCAAATGCATAAAACGAGTCACGGAGCTCATCCAAGCTGCCGTACATATCGCTGTATACTTCAAGCAAAACATCGCCGTCAAAGCCTTTCGCCCTAAGCTTGTCGATCAGGCCTTTGAAGTCGAACCCGCCGTAGGGCGGCAGCAGATACTGCATCTTCCCGTCCTCCATACGGCAATCGCAGCAATGTACCGCGTCGATTCGCTCGCCGATCGCGTCGACAAACGAGAACGGATCGACGCCGCTGCGGACCGCCTGCTTCACGTCGAGTGTAAAATGCAGGCCGTCGGAATGCATCGCATCGAGCAGCCGCAGCGCAAATTCCGGCTCGCGGCAGAAGCACCAGCTGACGTTTTCAAGGGTCAGACGAATGTCGTATGCTTCGGCCATGCAGCAAAGCTCGTCAAAAACCGGCGCGACCCGGAAGATTTCGAGATTCTTCGCCGCGCCCGAAAGATGCGACGCGCCATGCATGCAGTAGCGGTGCGCGCCGAGTCGTTTCCCGGCTTGCAGGACTTTTTCGTAGATGCGGAACGCATCCTGCTTCTGCCGCGGATGCAGCGAAAACAACTGCGACTCAAACATCGAACTCATCGGATGCACACTGCACACCGTAACGCCGTTTTCCTCGGTACGGCGGGCGAGCAGCTCGATAAAGTCCGGTTCGTATTCGCAGAGCGAATTCAGAAAGTATTCGGCATACCGGACACCCCAGTCGCGATAGACGGCGGGCATGTCCTCAATCATGTAATGGTTGTAAAAGCTGGCTGTGGAAATTCCGACTCGCATGCAGGCAGAATGGCCTTTCTTTGCTGACTTTCGGCAAGGGCGCGGGCCCCTTCTGCCGCATTGTTATTGTATCATTGTTTTACGCATAAGGCAAATGATAACAAAATCTTTTTTCTAACCAAAAATATTTTTAGAAAGTGGGTTTACAAATCGGGGAAACCGATGTATGATGAATGTGGTGGAGAACGCAGAAAAACCGCCGCGGCCACAGGCTTTTATGACGGAGCGGGGGAAGCGATGCGAAATCCAAATATTTTGAATAAAGGGAGTCAAAACATGATTGATCTTACCATGAACCGTGAGAATCTCAAGCGCACCGTCGAGCGCGCAAGAGAAAGAAACATCATCATCCCGACCTTTGCACAGATGCAGCATCCGGAGACGATCCCCGAAGCAATTTCAAACAAACTGCCCGAGGTGGGCCTGTGGGATGTTAATCCGCTGAACCTGTTCCGCATCACCTGGAAGAACAACCCGGTCGAAAAGGGCGGCGACGGCAAATTCGGCGAAGTCAATTACATTGAAGTGCCCAAAGAGCTTTCCGGCGTCAAGGCACGTATCGTGATCTTGATCGGCAAATGGTTCCCGACGGGCTGCCACAAGGTCGGCGCATCGTTCGGCTGCCTCGTGCCGCGTCTCGTTACGGGTCAGTTCGATCCTTCCTATCATAAAGCGGTATGGCCCTCGACCGGTAACTACTGCCGCGGCGGCGCATACAACAGCGCTCTGCTTGGATGCAACAGCATTGCGATCCTGCCCGAAGAGATGAGCGCCGAGCGCTTTGAATGGCTCAAGACCGTCGCGGGCGAAATCATCGCGACCCCCGGCTGCGAGTCCAACGTCAAGGAGATTTTCGATGAAACGCATCGTCTCCGTCAGCGTCCGGAAGTCATGATCTTCAACCAGTTTGAAGAGATGGGCAATCCGCTCTGGCACTATCAGGTAACCGGTCATGCGATCGAAGAAGTGATCGAAAAGATCAAGGGCGAAAACGGCCGCTTTGCGGGCGCGGCGTTCACCTCCGGTTCAGCCGGCACGATGAGCGCGGGCGATTACCTCAAGGAGGTCTATCCGGGCAGCAAGCTCGCCGTCGGCGAGGCGCTCCAGTGCCCGACGCTGCTGAACAACGGCTTCGGCGGTCACCGCATCGAAGGTATCGGCGATAAGCACGTGCCGTGGATCCACAACGTCAAGAATACCGATATGGTCATCGCGATCGACGACGAGGACAGCCAGAAGCTGCTCCGTCTGTTCAACGATCCCGAGGGACAGAAGTATCTCAGAGACGAAGTCGGCGTTCCGGCGGACTTCATCGAAAAGCTTCCGCTGCTCGGCATCTCCGGCATTGCGAACATGCTGTGCTGCATCAAGATGGCCAAGTACTATGAGCTCACCGAGAACGACATCCTTGCCACCGTCGGTACCGACTCGTCGGTTATGTATCAGAGCCGTATCCGCGAGCTCGAGGAAGCGGACGGCGCATACGATGCGGTCAAGGCGGCGGCGGATTATGCCGAGCATCTGCACGGCCTTAGAACCGACAGCATGGAGGAGCTCACCTACGTCACCCGCAAGCGCATTCACAACCTCAAGTATTATACTTGGGTTGAGCAGCAGGGCAAGACGGTTGACGAGCTCAACGCGCAGTGGTACGATCCGAATTACTGGAAGAACGTCCACAACCAGATGGGCGAGATCGACGCGCTGATCAACGAGTTCAACGAGGCGACCGGCCTTTTGAAGGATCTCAAATAAGCGACAAAGCACGAAAAGGGGTGCATTCGCAGGCGTACTGTCAAGGTGGATTTTCAAAAGTACAGTCGATTTCGGTCGTCTGTACTTTTTTTCGTTGTATCTGATTGAAAATCATGATAGAATCAATACGACAAATCGGAGTTTGTAGGAGTGGCGATTTATGAAACTGATAGAGCCAACAACCGAATACTGCAGGCAGATCCGGGCTTATAGAAAAGAGTTTCTTGACTGCGGTGATTCTATGGATGGGACACACGGGCTAAGAGAAATAGAGGATCCGGTAAAGTGGATAGAACACTGTGCCTTGTACAAAGATCCTCTGACCGTTCCGGATAGCCGTGTTCCTGCAACACAGTACATATTTGTCAGAGAAGAAGATGACAAGATCGTCGGAATGCTTCAGATCAGGCATTATTTCAACGACTACCTTGAAAAATACGGTGGTCATATCGGGTATTCTGTTGCTCCAAGTGAGCGCCGCAAGGGTTATGCATCTCAAATGCTCAAAACAGCCTTGCCTAAATGTAAAGAGCTTGGCATTGATAAGGTGCTGATCACTTGCATCGATAACAATGAGGGCAGCCGTAAAACTATCCTTTCAAACGGAGGAGTATACGAGTCTTCAGTATATGAGCCAAATGAAAAAGTGTATTTGGAGAGGTACTGGATCAACCTTTCCAAGTGACAAATTCCATTTTATCGGGATGAAACGGATTTGAACCTTCCGGGAAACAGTTTCTTTTCGGAAGGTTTTTTGTTTGCCTGAAGCGCACGCATCACTTCCGCATGGCGGTGTATAAGTGCGCTCTTACAAAAAAGAGGCTTCCCCTTGAGGGGAAGCTGTCAGCCGCAAGGCTGACTGATGAGGTGCCCTTTCGCACCCGTCTATGTGCTGCCTGTTAATGCAAGTCTCCGTAAAAGATCGGCACATACTCCGTCGAAATTCCGATTGATATCGTCATTGGAATATCGCACGACTGCGATTCCAAGCTGGTTCAGCGCATGGTCTCTCTCCCGGTCAGAGGAGGTGCCCTCATCCTCATAGTGCTGCGAGCCGTCCAACTCGATCACGAGTTTAGCCGAGGCACAGTAAAAGTCAACAATGTAATGGTCGATGACCTTTTGCCTGTTGACCGTGACTGGGAGTTGTTTCAGGAAGTCATACCAAAGGCGTCGCTCCTCCTTCGTCATTTCGCGGCGAAGCTTTTGTGCATTTCTTCTTAATTTGGGGTTATTTGTTTGATTCAAGGCTTTCCACCTCATCCGTCACGGCTGGCGCCGCGCCACCTTCCCCTCAAGGGGAAGGCTTTTCCTGTCCCTCTGCAGGATCTCAGAAACCCGGGAGTTGTTACTTCAGCAGTTCATCCGCAATTAGAATTTCGAGCACCCGTGCTTCTCTTTCAAACATCAACTGATATGGGCTGTTCTTTACATTGCGGTTCTTGCTGATTGCAACAAGCGGCTCCACGAACTCCAGCCTGTAAGATTCCTGCGCCTCATAATCATCCAGTTGTTGAGATGTTAATTGATCCATCGCTTTACACAGATAATAGTAATTATCCTGTATAAAGCATTCTGTGGCGTCCATATCGCTCCTTTGAATCCTATGCACATATCCATATTCTATAACTGACTCGGGAATAACAACCAAGCCTGCTTCTTCCCGCGTCTCTCGTATCATGGCCTCAATAGGATTTTCGCCGTTTTCTATTCCTCCTCCGGGAAATTTGTAGTAATCATACTTTAAACTATGGATCATGGCGACCTTGCCGTCTCTGATAATAATGCTTCTTGCAGAATTGCGTGTAAAAGTATGCGTACATTGATCGTAATCCCTTTGGTCCATTTGAAACAGCAGTCTCATTTGTTTTGCCCTCATAAAGCCCGATTTGTTTAGATAATTATATCATCCCTATCCGGCATGGTCAATCGGCCTGCCACAAATCCGGAGGAGGCAACTTCCTTACGAAGTGCCTCCTTCGGCGCCTCTTTTTTCTTGCGTTTTATCAGGATACGGGGTATCATAGAGGCATGGAACAAAAGCCGTCAATCACACCCGAATCGAAAGCAAAGCAGCTCTGGACGCTGTTCTGGGTTTCGCTGCGCATCAGCGCGTTTACGTTCGGCGGAGGTTTTGTGATCGTCGGGTTTATGAAGCGGCAGTTTGTGGACCGGTTGCATTGGCTGAAGGAAGACGAGATGCTCGACTATACCGCGCTTGCCCAGACCGCGCCTGGGCCGATCGCCGTCAATGCGGCGGTGCTCGTCGGCCGGCACGTGGCAGGCGGATGGGGCATGCTCGCCGCGGTGCTCGGCACAGTGATCCCGCCGATCGCACTGCTGTCGATCATTTCGCTGTTCTACAACGCATTCGCGGCAAATCGGTACATTGCTCTTCTGTTGCGCGGATTTCAGGCGGGAGTAGCCGCCGTCGTGCTCGACGTCGCCTGCTCGCTCGGGATGAACGTGCTGAAAAACCGTTCCTGGCTGCATGACGCGCTGATTGCGATTGCATTCCTTGCGACATTTGTACTGCACATTCCGGTGATCTGGATCATCCTCGGCGGCATGGTACTCGGCCTCGCGCTGGCGCTCTGGGAGAAACGGAGGGCGGCATGATCTATTGGGAGCTATTTTGGACGTTTTTGCAGATCGGCTTGTTCCTGGTCGGCGGCGGATATGCGGCGATCCCGCTGATTCAAAGCAGCATTGTCGATCAGCATGCATGGCTGACGCTCTCCGAGTTTACGGATCTGATTTCGATTGCCGAAATGACGCCCGGCCCGATTGCAATCAATGCGGCAACGTTCGTCGGAATCCGAATCGGCGGGATCGGAGGTGCGCTCGCGGCAAGCTTCGGCTGTATTGTCCCGTCGCTCGTGCTCGTTTCGCTGCTGTATGGGCTGTATGCGCGCTATCGGACGATGCCGTTTCTGCAAAAGATTCTGGGCACACTGCGGCCGGTCGTCGTGGCGCTGATTCTGGCCGCGGGCCTGATGCTTCTGCAATCTGCGCTGTTTCAGGGCGCGTCCGTTTCATGGAGTACGCTCAATTGGGTTTCGCTCGGACTGTTCTGCGGAGCATTTCTCCTGCTTCGCTGGCGCAAATGGAACCCGATCCTCGTGATGTCGCTTTGCGGCGCGCTGTATCTCGGCCTCGGTGCAGCATTCGGATGGTAACAAAAAAGCTGTCATGGAACGCGATTCCATGACAGCTTTTTGGATCGGTTATTTTACGATTCCGCGATACGCATAGCCTTCTTTTTCGATTGCGGCCTGTACGGCGGGTTCGTCGATCGAAGCCGAAAGGCGGACGGTTACGGCGTTTGCTTCGTGATCGGCCGTGGCTTCGTCGATAAACGGGAGCGCTTCGAGTGCCTTTTTGACCGTCGCTTCGCAGTGCGGGCACATCATACCCTCGACCGAGAGCGTCAGCGTTTCATCCGCCTGTTCCGGCTCGCAGGCGACGGGTGCGGGAGAGGGCTTCCCTTCTGATGCGGATTCGACCGGGTGCGCTTTACGGCGCTTCGGCCGATCATGCGATGCGTCGTGCAGCCGGAACAGATTCAGTCGCAGCGCGTTGGTTACGACGCAGAAGCTGGACAGGCTCATGGCAGCGGCGCCGAACATCGGATTCAGCTCCCAGCCGAACAGCGGGATGAATACGCCTGCGGCAAGCGGAATGCCGATGATGTTGTAAATAAATGCCCAGAACAGGTTTTCATGGATGTTGCGCAGCGTCGCGCGGGAAAGCCGGATTGCGGCGGGCACGTCAGAAAGGCGCGAATGCATCAGCACAACGTCCGCAGCGTCAATGGCTACGTCCGTTCCGGCGCCGATCGCAATGCCGATGTCCGCGCGGGTCAGAGCGGGCGCGTCGTTGATGCCGTCGCCGACCATGGCGACCTTGCCATATTTGGACAAGTCGCGGATTACGGCCTCCTTGCCGTCCGGCAGCACGCCTGCAATGACGTCATCCACGCCTGCGGCCCTGCCGATGGCCTTTGCCGTACGTTCGTTGTCGCCGGTCAGCATGACCACGCGAATGCCCATCCTGCGAAGCTGTGAAATGGCTTCGGGACTGTCGTCCTTCATCACGTCGGCAACCGCGATGATGCCGATCAGGACGCCGTCCCGCGCAAACAGCAGCGGCGTTTTGCCGTCGTCGGACAACGCTTCGGCCTGTTTTTTCACGGCTTCCGGCACGTTTGTCTGCGTTTCCATGAAGCGGAGACTGCCGCCGAGAATCGTTTGTTGCAGCACGATTGCCGAGACGCCGCTGCCGACCAGTGCTTGAAAGCCCGCAATCCGTTCGGATAGGATTCCCTTTTCATCCGCATAGGCCCGGATTGCCTTGGCAAGCGGGTGCTCGCTGCGCTGCTCCACAGACGCCGCAAGCTTTACAAGCGCAACGTCAGACATGCCGAACGGGATAACGTCCGTCACCTGCGGCTCGCCCTTGGTGATCGTTCCGGTCTTGTCCAGCGCAATTACATCGACCTTGCCCGCCTGTTCGAGCGAGACGGCGGTCTTAAACAGGATGCCGTTCTTGGCGCCGACACCGTTGCCAACCATGATCGCAACCGGTGTCGCAAGGCCGAGCGCACAGGGACAGCTGATGACCAGCACCGAGATCCCGCGCGCAAGCGCATAGCCGAATTGCTGCCCGACCAGCAGCCACACAAGCAGCGTCACAATTGCAATCGCAATCACGACCGGCACGAACACGCCGGAAACCCTGTCCGCAATCTTCGCAATCGGGGCTTTGGTTGCCGCAGCGTCGCTGACCATGCGAATGATCTGTGACAGCGTCGTATCCTCACCGACGCGCGTCGCCCTGCAGCGCAGCCAGCCGGATTGATTGACCGTCGCCGCCGAGACCGTATCGCCCGCGGCCTTGTCAACCGGGATGCTTTCACCGGTCAGGGCGGATTCGTTGACGGCGCTGGTTCCCTCAAGCACAATGCCGTCGACCGGGATGCTGTCGCCCGGCCGCACGACAAAGCAGTCGCCGATCTGCACCTGCGCGATCGGCACCTCGGTCTCCTTGCCGTCTTTCCACAATACGGCGGTTTTCGGCGCAAGCTTCATCAGCCCCTTCAGTGCGTCGGTCGTCTTGCCCTTGGACCGTGCCTCGAGCATCTTGCCGACCGTAATCAGCGTCAGGATCATCGCTGCCGATTCAAAGTAGAAGTTCATCATGTGCCGCATCACGGCTTCTCGATCGCCGTCCACGACCGCGCGGGTCATGGCAAGCAGTACGCCGACGCTCCAAGCAAACGATACGAACGAGCCGAGCGCAACGAGCGTATCCATGTTCGGCGCGCGGTGCCAAAGCGCTTTGAAACCGCTGATGAAGAACTTCTGGTTGATGACCATGATCGCCGCGGCAAGCACGAGCTGCACAATGCCCATCGCGACGTGGTTGTTGTCAAAAAAGCGCGGAAGCGGCCAGCCCCACATCATATGTCCCATCGAAACATACATCAGCGGGAGCAGCAGAACGATCGATGCGATCAACCGCTTTTGCAAAACAGGCGTTTCGCGGTCCTTCAACGCGTCCGCAGCGTCCGCGACGGCAGCCTTGGCAGGACGCTTTTGCGAAGCGCCGTAGCCCGCGTTTTCCACCGCGGCAATGATTGCGGCGGGACTTGCGGTGCCCTCCACGCCCATCGAATTGGTCAGAAGGCTGACCGAGCAGCCCGTCACGCCGTCGACCGCGTTCACAGCCTTTTCGACGCGCGCGGCGCATGCGGCGCAGCTCATTCCGGTCACGTTGTATTGATCCATACATTCCTCCGTTCCGCGAATTGGCGGAGCCTTGTTTGGGATTTTTAATCCCTACTTCTTTGCTTGTGTATTATACTCCGCTTTTGTAAGCCTGTCAACCGCCCGGCAAAAACCGACAAAAACGGCGTCGGTATGGACAAAAAGCCGGTTTTCGGCTATACTGAAGAAAAAGTAAGGGGTGCCTGAAATGATTACCGAATCGTTCTGTTCCGATCCAACGGCTGTCATCAACCCGGAGGACATTGTTTCTGCCGTTCCGGGCTTTCCGGCCGTTGCGGTGACCTGCTTTTCCGGCGTGACGTTTGAACGTCTGTGCAAGGAGCTTTCTGCCGAGCCGATCCGGGAGGCGGTCAGCGGGGACGCAAACGGGTCGATTGCCGTCTACCGCGCAAGCTGGAAGGGATGCGACTTTGCGCTGTACCTTTCGCGCGTCGGTGCTGCCGGATGCGTCGGGATGCTCGAGGACATCTTTGTGTTCGGCGCAAAGGCCGTCGTCGTGTTCGGCACCTGCGGCGTGCTTGACGGCTCGATCCGCGATTGCGGGGTTATCTTGCCGACATCCGCTGTGCGTGACGAAGGGACAAGCTATCATTATGCTCCGGCAAGCGAAACGATCGCGGTCAATGTCGATACGCTGTCCGCTGCCGAACGGGTTTTCAACGATCTCGGCGTGGAATACGTCAAAGGCAAGGTTTGGACGACCGACGGCTTCTATCGGGAAACGCGGACCTTGGTTGATCTGCGAAAAAAAGAGGATTGCATTGCGGTCGATATGGAGTGCTCAGCGCTTGCGGCGGTTGCGCAGTTCCGAAAGAAACGGCTGCTGCAATTCTTCTATGCGGCGGATAATCTCGACGCCGAAACGTGGGATGCGCGAAGCCTGTCGAACGAGCGGAACCTGTTTGAAAAGGACCGCATTGCGTTTTTGGCTATGGAACTGGCGAGCACGCTCTATGAAACGGAGGATTGTACCGATGACCGAACTGGAAAAAATGCTTGCAGGCAAGCTCTATGACCCGTCCGATGCGGAGCTGACGGCACTGCGGCAGCGCGCGCGGCGGCTTTGCAAGGCGTTCAACGACTGCGATCCCGACGATCGAGCGCGGCAGACTGCGCTTTTGCGGGAGCTTGTTCCGCAGCTTGGCGAGAACAGCTGGATCAATGCGCCGGTACAATTCGACTATGGCTGTTACAGCACGTTCGGAGCGCGCTGCTTTGTCAATTACAATTTGACCGTGCTCGACTGTGCGCCGGTCACGGTCGGAAACGATGTGTTTTTCGGTCCGAACTGTTCGCTGATGCCGCCGGTCCATCCGCTGCTTGCAGCGGATCGGGCCCTGTATCGGAAGCCGGATGGGACATGGACGGATCGGGAGTATGCAAAGCCGATCACAATCGGCAACGGCTGCTGGATTGCAGCCAATGTCGTCATCTGCGGCGGCGTGA
>JAUMVL010000127.1 GCA_030530185.1 Clostridia bacterium
CCCCTGATTGGCGATCAGTACCTCCAGAGCCCGGTACTCCTTGTCGGAAAGCCGCACCGACATACCGCTTTCGCTGTGGACCAGGTTCATCGTTTTGGTTTCCAGCGCGATATCGCCGAAGGTCAGCTTCCCGTCTTCCACGTCGTACTGGCGCCGGGCCAGAGCGCGCAGGCGGGCCAGGAGCTCCTTCGGCACGAACGGCTTGGTCAGATAATCGTCGGCGCCGCAATCCAGTCCGTTCACCTTATCGTCTATATCGCTCCGCGCCGTGAGCATCAGGATAGGCGTTTTGACGCCGTTTTTTCTGGCCTCCCGGGCGATCTCGAAGCCGTTTTTGTGCGGCAGCATTACGTCGAGCACGACGAGGTCATAAACGTTACCGTCAAGCGCGTCCGCGCCTTCCCTCCCGTCCGTATACCAGTCCACATCGTATTTTTCCTGCTTCAACAGCTCGCAAAGGGCCTGGCCCATACGCTTTTCATCTTCCACCAGAAGCAGCTTCATGCCGTTCACCTCTTTTGCCTGATTATATCACGAAGCAGGCGTTTTGTTAATACCGTGTTTTCTTTTGCAAAATTCGGATCAGTTACAGCGCTTCTTTCGTCTGCACCCTGCCGCAGACTATATTCAGGTTCCCGTTTCTGGTCCTGATCTCATCTATAAACGATTTCGGAACGGAAGCGTTCTTCAGTGTGATCAGATATCTAAGCTCATAAAGAGTTCCCAGATTGCTTGTTTTTACGCTTTCAAGCCTCGCCGACTTGGTGTATTCAGCAAAAATATCGTCGAACAGCCCTTCGTAATCAAGGTCTTCGGGAATGGTTATTTTCAAAGTCCTTTCATTTTCGCCGGCACTGCCGAAGTTCACAGAGCAAAGGGCGATCTGGAACAGGGCGATCACCGCAAAGAGGATGCCAGCGAGAACGACATATCCCATACCTGTGGCGATACCGATGGCCATGACCATAAAGACGGCCGCTATTTCCCGGGCGGAGCCCGGTGCGGAACGGAATCGGACCAGGCTGAAGGCACCCGCCACTGCCACGCCGGCGCCGATGTTGCCGCTGACCAGCATGATGACGGTTTGGACTATGACCGGAAGTATCGCCAGGGTGATCATAAAGCTCTGGGTGGCCTGGTTCTTATATTTATATAGAAGCGCGCTAAGCAATCCGAGCGCTGCCGACACTGCCGTGCAGATCAGGAAGGCCTGGATCGTTATGGTAGATTGAATGATCGAATCGAGCACTGTGGTTTCCCCCATTCAGGTTTTTTGTCAGAACATAAGTCTTATAATAGAAGCCGTACTTTGAAAACGACGTCGGTCTTATTTTCAGTTCGGACAGCAGATGCGCTAGCCACAGCGGCGCCGTGCCCGGGATCTTTATTTCCATCAGCACGGTCCCTTTGGGAAGCATGCGTATTCCGAAATCGCCCGCTCTCAGATCCAGCGCATATTCTCTGAATCTGATATTCCGGTCAAAGGTGATGCGGAGCTCCGGATCCTCAATACCTGCGAACGACGTTCTGTCGTAGGCGATATAAACTTTAGGCTGTGCCCCGTGCATTTTTTGGAACCATTCGATCTCCTTGCTGATCTGATCGCCCGGCGACAGTCCTGTATCTCCGGCCAGATATTTCCCGGCGTGCTCAGTGGGCATGGCCGTTCTGCGCTTGTATACCACGCCGTCGTATTTTTTCTTAATTTCTATGAACACATCGTCCCCCGTTTTGGGGACGCCGTAGCTCCTTACTCTCAGCTTTTCCTTATAAACGGGCTTTTCGATCGATTTCCTGATCAGCTCCCAGTTGTCCGTATCATAATAGATATTGCAGTTCGTCGACTTGCCGAATTTGTCCGGCTTCATATGCTTCATCATTCCTGCAAGCAGCGCTGCCTGCTGCTGCAAAGAAAGCAAATACTTTTTCTCATAGCGTTTAAAGCTGCGCTGGACTTCCTGTCCCATACCGACACCTCCGCTGCGAAGATACTGTTGCAGATAATCCGTATATCTTTTCCGATGGTATGATCCTATCACCCGAAGATTGAAGTATTATTGATAATTGATCTATACGATCAGGGACGCCAGCCCGGTCCGCCCATTCCTCCGCCGCCGCCCATCATCTGATTGGGAAGAGTGGCGACTTGCTGTCCGTTTACGATGACGGTCCCTCCGTTGACAACGCCTGTTCCGTCATAATCAAAGGCCGAATTGCCTGTTACGTTCACCGTACCGCCGTTGATCACGATATCTCCGTTGGAGTCGACGCCGTCTGTATCGCCCGCGCCCATCACGACGGTGATGCTGCCGCCGTTGATCTCGATCGCCGGGTAATAAGCGGAAGATTTCCAGGCGGCGTTTATGCCGTCGTCAGAGGCTGCGATGGAAAAATCCCCGCCGTTTATCGTGATGCAGGTCGCCTCCAGTCCCTCGGCCGCCGTGATCTCGAAGCTACCGCCGTCGATCTGCAGCGTGGTGGTGGCGTGGATACCGTCGTCAGCGGCATCGATATAGAAGTCGCCGCCGGTAATGCTGATCGCGCCCAGGGTATCGTCGTCATTGTTTTCCGCGTGCAGTCCGTCCGCGCCTGCGGTCAGGTTGAAGCTGCCGTCAGTGATCTCTATACTGTCGTTAGCTTTGATCGCGGTTTGGGAGGCGCTGATCTCATAGCTGCCGCCTGTGACGGTCACGTCATCCTTGCCGACGATACCGTGGCCTGCGGGAGAAGCGATGATCAGCGTCCCGTTACCGTCCAGAGTAATGTCGTCCTTGGAGAAGATCACAGCGTCCACGTTGCTCTCGTCGATCGCCGTGAACGAGCCGCCATTCATAAGAGTATTTGTGGTGTCATCCGCGAGCGTTATATTTACTTCGTCAGCCGAAACCACATAGATAGCGGCAAAATCCCCGGACGTGATGGAGACCCCGTTTAATATGAGCCGGACCTGCTCGTCCTTGCCGGCATCGACGATCACGCTTCCGTTATCCAGCGAGCCTGCAAGGATGTAAGTCCCTTCGCCGGTGATGGTCACGGTGGATCCCGAAATGTTTACCGCGTCGGAAGCGGCTTGCGCCGTTGCGCCTAAAAGCGATATCTCTACTTCATTTTCCTCATACACGTAATCTGACGTATCTTCAGGGATGGTTTCCGTCTCTTCCCGGGCGGCAGTTGTTTCATCCGCTGCCGGCAAAAAGCAGCAATGCAGCAAACAGAACAGCGATTATTTTTAAAAATTGGTGTTTCATGGCAAGTGCTCCCTTCCTTTTGTTCTGGCTGCATTCTACGCTTTGAAAATTGAAGGAAGATTGAAGGTTCCCGCCTGTTTTTGAAACGGGTCATATGCCTGCCGGAGGAAAACCCACGGGGCTTCTGCATATGCGGCACAGGGATTTCCCGCTCTGTTTTCTTCGCTTCCCGCATATAGGAAGGCATAAAAAGCCCCTCTTTATCCGGGGCGTCAGTCCCAAATAAAGAGGGTCCTTTTATCTTGCATGAATAAGGGTCATCAACAGCTTATTTGGATAATGCTTTATCCCTCGGCGATCTTTCTGGCGAACGCTGCCGCCGCTTGCAGATCTTCCTCGTTCGGTCTGCCTTTGTGGAGGCCCTTGAATTCGCCTTTGCAGTGGAATTCCCGCTCATCCATGGTCACGCCGACCTTATCCGCTTCAGCCTTGACCTTTTTGTAGGTGGAATTCAGCATGGCCGCCGAACCGAAATTGACGATGCGGCCCACCTTGCTGCTGTCCAGCGAACGGACAAAGTCCCGCACCTCCGGATCGATATTGAAAGCATAGTAGGAATTGCCGAGGAAGAGAATATCCACCGGCTCTTCGATAGGCGAGCTCAGAGGGAGAGCCTCTGCGCCGACAGCCCTGGCGACAGCTTCCGCAAGGCGCTTGGTATTGCCGGTCTTAGTGTAATATCTTACTGCGAATTTCATGCCGCTGCCTCCTTTAAGCCTGATTGAACTTATCCTTGTCCTGCCGGCAGCGTGGGCATTTCCAGTCGTCCGGGAGCTCCGCAAAGGCAACGCCGTCATGCTCGGCGGGATCGTAAACATAACCGCAGACCGAGCAGATATATTTCCCGCTGGCTTCTTTGGCCTTGATTTCCCCTACGGGCAGGCTCTGCGGCGGGTCATTCAGATCGACCACGGCCTTCGCCTCCAGGTTCTCATACCCAAGCGGCGTGTGCGTAGAAAGATATACGGTAGGATGGCTGCCGATGAACTCTCTTACCGCGTCCAGAGTCTTTCTGGCGGCGGCAATGTCTTCGAAGACAACGGAGAGCTTATTCGCGTACAACGCTTCATCCGTATAGGTCACGTCGCCGTGGAGCATATAGTAAAGCCCGTCGTCCTCCGCGATCACGATGCTGTTGCCGGTGGTATGACCTTTTGCTTCGATGAACCAAACCCCGTCCGCGATCTTCTGGCTCTTTTCGAAGTTGGCATAGGGGCCGTCCGTGAAATCGACCGGGATCACATTAGGATACTGCAGCTCCGCCGCCTTGCAGTCCTCACGGGAGGCGTAGACCGCCGCGCTTGGGAAAGCCCGGAGCTCGCCGGTATGATCCGCGTGCTTGTGGGTTATCAGGATCTTGGTGACCTGCTCCGGTTTATAACCGAGGTCTGCGAGAGCATCCACGTAAGACTTGACCTTATTGCCCATATAAATGGCCGTCTTTTCGTCGGGGACGGCGTCAGGTACTTCTGCGGGCATGCCGGTGTCCACGAGGATGACCTCGGATCCGGTGTCGATCACATAGTTCTGCAGGCTGGAGCGGTATTTCACGGCAGGGTCGATCCCGTCCATGCCCTCGCCGCCAAAAGCGAACGCCTGGGTCATGAAGCCGTTTTCATATAGTTTTACTGCGTTGATCTTCATAAAGCGTACCTCCAAAGCCTTTCCGGATATGCCGTGCTCTTACAGGGCCGCGGCAACAGCGTTTCTGACTTCCTGCATATCCACGGTAGGTTCGAACCTCGCGATCACTTTGCCTTCCCGGTCGACCAGGAACTTGGTGAAGTTCCATTTGATGTAGGCTTTATCGCCGAAGGCCTTGTTGTTCATATCAGAAAACTTTTTCAGCGCGGCGTTCTTCAGGCCCTTGCCGAAACCTTCAAAGGGCTTTTCAGTGGCAAGGAAGGCAAACAGTGGATCGGCCGTCTCGCCGTTGACGTCGATCTTTTTGAACTGCGGGAACTCCGTTCCGAATTTGAGGGTGCAG
>JAUMVL010000128.1:0-4066 GCA_030530185.1 Clostridia bacterium
AAAACGAAATTCAACTCTCCGCTCGGAAGTCAAAACCCGCGTACGGCATTCGGCTATTACGAACCCGGTCACTATGCAATGGTTTGTGTGCTCGGTACCCGTAATATCAACACGATCGCCGGCAAGGGGCTCGGCAACGGCAAGTCCCCCGGCATGACGTTTGAAGACCTTTCGCGGCTGTGCAATCAGCTCGGCATGAAAGCCGCTTATAACTTTGACGGCGGCGGATCATCCGGCATGTACTGGAACGAAAAACTATTCGGTCACAACACGCGCGAAACAGGCGACGTGCTTGCAATCATTGACCCGCGATAAAGGAGGCATTCATATGAAAAAGACCATTCGCATCATCGCGATCGTATTGACGATTCCCTGCGTGCTCCTTGCGTTTTTGTACATCATGCTGCTGATGTTCTCCGGCTTCGGTACGCTTCCCTTCGAGGTTGATGCCAACGTGCTGTTTACGGACTGGTTCTTCCTTGCCATTCCGATTCTTGCGCTGCTATCGAGCATCTTGCTCCAGGTAGCTTCCTTAAAGAAATCTTCCAAATCACGCTGACACATTCCGTTCAGAAAACAAAACGGCAGCAGGATCGTAACGGTCCTGCTGCTTTGTTGTTGAATAATCCATTAAGTCGTTTCGAGAAGTCGGTGTATAGGAGCTACCGAATGCGAGCCGCATACACGGAGGCAAGGCATACTTGCTGTTCCCAGCCTCCGAATATCCACATTTTCAGCACGCCCAAAGCCTCGCGGATATACATGCCGCACATGAAGATCGGATACCCATCCGAGCTTGCAAGGCCCATTGCCGGTATGCCAAGAGATTCGGCAATCGACTTTGCCCGATATAAATGATAAGAGCTTGAAACAATCGCAACATGATGGACGCTGCCTCCGTCGGACTCGATTACGGCCTTTGAAAACGCAAGATTTTCCAGGGTCGAAGTGGAATGATCCTCCAGCAGAATGCGTGACGACGCGATTTTGTGCTCAATCAGATAACGGCGCATACATTCCGCTTCGGAGATATTCTCCCCATCGCCCTTTCCTCCACTGACCACGACTTTTGTGTCGGGATGTTCGTTCAGATATGCTTCGGCGCATGCAACGCGGTTTCGCAGCGCAATCGACGGTTCCTCACCGTAAACTGCCGCTCCGAGCACGATGATATAATCTGCTTTCCGATCGGGCGTGCGGCGTGCTTCGTTCAAGATCGGAGCTTCAACGATCAACAAACCGCATAGTGCAAGTCCCACTAAAATCGATACGGCTGTGCACATACCCCGACTGCAAAAGCGAAAGACGAGAATCAATGCCCCGATCGTAAACGGAATGAACGATGCATACCGATACCCGGATGGTCCGAAACTCCAAAGAAATGCAACAAATCCAAACAGCATGACCGACGAAATCCAACGCCACCAGTCCCGTTTCAGAATCAGAATCATCGTTGCTGACAGATAAAACAGCGAAACGAATCGATAATAGGGATGCAACCCGAAATAGATCGCAACTGCACTTAACAGCAGGCATCCTGCACCGATCCACCAGCCTTTTGATTGGACGTTTTTCTTTTGATTTTGTGAGTTCTGCTCCATTCTTATAAACCTCATTTTTCTGATTCCAACCAAATTTTACCGAATGGATGTCACAGAATTGCGTCTAAAATGCGTCCGAATTGCATTATCTTTTTGAATGATTCGTAAAGACCTTTCAGCAACGTCTGCAAAAAGGATACTCATCATGCTTATCATATCAAGAATCATATATCTATCATAAAAGCAGATGAATTGCCTCATCTGCTTTTTGGTATTCGCTTTTATTTTCCGACGCAAAAGTTTTCAAAGATTCGATCGAGCAGCTTTTCGTCGACATCGGTTCCGGTAATGGTGCCAAGCTGATGTGAGGCCTCATGCAATTCAGTTCCAATACAATCCAAGTCGGTCTGTGCTTTAGCTTGTAAAATGGAGCTTCGAGCACGCTCCAGCGCTCGAATATGCCGGAGATTGGTAATGCAGGTCGTATCCATTCGTTCCGGTTCGGCAATGGAAATAATCCGTTCTCGGAGAGCTTGAATCCCTTCCCCGCTTTTGCAGCTGATCTTCATCCCGTTTATATTCTGTTGTTTACAATATGTAACCGTTTCTTTTGCTATGGGGCGATCACACTTGTTCAGCACGATCAGACGGTTCAGCTCAGCAGTTTCGAAAAGGAGCTTCTGATCCTCCTCCGACAGCGGATTGGATCCATCCAGAACAATCAAAAGCAAATCCGCATATTTCAGCGCCTGACGGGCACGATCGATTCCGATGCTCTCCGCCTCGTCTGTCGCTTCCCGAAGTCCGGCGGTATCCAGCAAGCGAACCGAAACGCCTTCCCATGTCACGTGTTCATCCAAAACATCTCTCGTCGTTCCTGCGATTCCCGTAACTATCGCACGATCCTCTCCCAATAACGCATTAAACAGCGAGCTTTTCCCGACGTTTGGCTTACCCAGAATGACAACGCGAATCCCCTCGCGCAGAAATCTGCCATGCTGTGCATGTTCCAGCAGTATTTCAATTTTTTGAAGGATTGCATTCAACTGCAGCGGAAGTCGATCCGTCACTTCCTCTTCCATTTCGTCCGGATAATCAATGGCCGCTTCAATCGCCGAACGGATGTTCAGAAGCTGATCCTCAATGGAAGCAATCTGCCTTCCGACACCGCCGCCAAGTTGATGCAGCGCACTTTTCAGCGAAGCGTCCGCCTGCGCATTGATGACATCCATAACGGCCTCTGCCTGGGTCAAATCCATCTTGCCGTTCAAAAACGCACGTTTGGTAAACTCGCCGCCTTCTGCAGGCCGCAAATGAAGTGCCAGCAGGGCTTCTGAGACGCGGCGAAACGTTTGAATTCCGCCATGACAATGCAACTCGAGCATATCCTCGCCGGTGTAGCTATACGGTGCCGGAAACCAGACTGCCATACAGGCATCGAGCGTTTCCGAACCGTCCTGAAGCAACGCATAAGTCATCCTGCGCGGCGAAAGGCGTTTCTGTAAGAGTGTCCGTGCCACCGTGTCCGATTCGGGCCCGGAAATACGAATTACGGCAATCGCGCCTCCGATCGCCGTAGACGGTGCAAAGATTGTATCATTCATAACCTGCATTTTCAAAAAATGGCCGCAGAAGCGGCCATTGTCGTTATTTTTCCGGGGCAATAATCACAGCGCGGTTCGGCTCCTCGCCTTCGCTATACGTCGTTACACCGCGGAAGTTCTGTAAAGCAGAATGGATAATTCTGCGCTCATACGGATTCATCGGCTCCATCGTCACCGCATGTCCGGTTTTCGCGACGCGTGAAGCCGTCCTGCGGGCTAATTTGCGGAGCGTTTCCTCTCTGCGAGCGCGGTATCCTTCCGTGTCCACTGTGACTCGGCGATACGCATTTTCCTTACGATCCTTGTTCCAATACAGAGAAACCAGATATTGGATCGCATCGAGCGTTTCACCTCTGCGACCGATCAGTAAACCGTCCGTCTCAGAAAGGATGTTGAGACGGAGCCCATCGTCGGTTTCCGCCGCCTGAATTGTCGCATCAATCTGCATGGCTTTCATCAGATCTGCGAGGAACAAAGCCGCTTCGTTTGTTTTGGCCAAGTCGTCGTCATACGGAATCTTCTCCGCATCCGAACGAGTTTTGCCGGGCTCACCGGTCTTTTTAACAGGCTTGCGCTCTTCGGAACGCGGTTTGTCATTTTTGCGTGCACGCGGTTCAGGTTTCGGTACCGATTCAAACACGGGCGTTACCGGAATCTCCCGTTCGGTGATCCGAACGACTGCATTCTTTGCACCAAGACCAAACAGGCCTTTGCTCTCTTTTTGTACGATTTCCGTGGTAACCTGATCAATGGTCAGTCCCATTTCGATCAGACCGTGAAAAATCGCTTCATCGACATTTCTGCCGGAAAACTCCATAGTTCTCATGCTCTCTTTGCCTCCACAGCATCGGTTTTACTTGATTTGAAAATCGTTGCGTTCAGGATCACATTGACAAGCAAGGCGAACACATTGGAGAAGGT
>JAUMVL010000128.1:4076-5233 GCA_030530185.1 Clostridia bacterium
CCAGTAGAACGCAAACGTTGCGTCATAACGATAGCAGAAGAATACCGAAATAAGCGGCATTATGTACATCATCGTCTTCATGGACGAATTTGCCTGCGAATTGGCCTGCGAGGCCGGCTGCATCTTTTGCTGGAGCCAGGACTGCAGGAAGCCCGTTGCACCCGCAAGCAGCGGTAAAATCGCATATCCGTTCGACATCGAGTAGAACTTGGGATCGACGCTTGTAATCGGACGAACGAACGCTTCGTACGCCGTTCGGAATGCAGCGCCGGCATCGGCCGCATAGACGTATTCCATCCCGCCAAGCTCATCAAACTGAACGGTAAAGAAGTGCAGTTTATACAGAATCCGATTCAGGGCTTCGCTGTGATTCTCATAAAAAATGAAATTCTTGATCGGGCTCGTCGCAGTGAACGTCGACCAAAACTCCGCACCGTTCATCAGCGCGCCGCCGGGTGCGAGGTTGTCCGGGCGCCAGATGTTGGTGATCCACAGGAACTTGAAGCTCTGGAACATTTCGAGGCCCTGTCCATTTTGGATCGAGAGCATCAGAGAGAGCATCTGCTCGTTCGCCCAAGCGCGAAATGCGTTGAAAAACATGATCAGAAGCGGGAACATCAGCAGCATCGGCAGGCATCCGCCAAACGTGCTGACGCCATGGTCCTTCATGAGCTTCCGCTGCTCAATGCTCAGCTTCTGAGGATCATCCTTGTACTTTTTCTGAATGCGATCCAGATCCGGCTGAATCTCCTGCATCTTCATCGAAGATTTCCGAGAAGAAATATCGCTGAAAGAAGTTGCGACGCGAATCGCAAGGGTAAAAATGAAAATTGTCAGAACAACAACGGCTCCGCCATGCCCAGATGCATTTGCGGAATTGCCAAACAGACCTGAGATCTGCTGATAGACCCAAGACATGGCAATATACAGCCATCGGGTCAAAAAGAAGGATGTTGTCATACGGGGAACTCCTTACTTGTGATGCGGTTCCGGTACGGGATCATACCCGCCCTCGGAAAAGGGATTGCAGCGCAAAAGCCGCCATGCGGCAAGCAGGCATCCTTTCCAAACGCCGTGCTTTTCGATCGCTTCCATTGCGTATTCCGAACACGTCGGCGTATAGATGCATGCATCGGGTAAAAGCGGAGAGATCGAAC
>JAUMVL010000129.1 GCA_030530185.1 Clostridia bacterium
CGTTCTGCGTGAGCGAGGAGCACAAAAGTCCTACGCTTGCCCACATCGCGCCGGACAGAAAGAACAGGAAACAGCGCAGGACGATGTCCGGAATCTTTGATTCCACCGCGTATTCGCCATAGACCTCCATCGGCGAGAACACAAGCATGAAAATGCCGAGCGCGGTCAAGATTCCGAGCACCAGTGCAAGCCCGCCCGAGACCGCCGCGCCGATCCCTTTTCCGAGGATGTAGCGCGTGACGCTCGTGCGCGTCAGATACGGTTTTAGATAGCCGGATTTCACGTCGTCGGTAAACGCGGTCGTGTAGGGAATCGCGGCAAGGATCGGCACGGCAAACAAGATGATATCGCTCGAAAGCGCGTTCAAGAGAAGCTCGCGGTGATAGCCGTACATCACATGTGGATTCTCCATACGAAACACACTGAGCGCATCCGAAAACGCGCCGATCAGAAGGCACAGTACCATGCCGCCGAACGCAATCAGGAACGGTCGCCCGAATATTGCTCTTTTGATGTCACCGCAAATCTGCTTCATCATTCATCCTCTCTATTTCTTCCTCTCAATCATACCTTTCTTTGCATAAAATGTTGTTTTCAAACTGTAATGGAAATGTAATCATTTCGGTTTTCAACACATAAAAAACGCACCGTTCTGCTTTGCAAAACGATGCGGAAAAACTGTTTTGAATTTTATATCAATACCCCTGCTGCGGATCGATCACGCTGCCGTCGACCGCGTTGATGATCAGAAGCGGCTTCCGTTCGGTTTCGCCCGAATTGACCGATCCATAGAAGCACCACACCGGCGCAAGAATGCCGCGCGTATAGGAATCCTTGTCGATGATGCGCCACAGGCATAGCCGCACGCGGTCAATGCGGATCGAAAAATCGGTTTCACTGTTGATATTGAAATACTTGATCGGGAGCATTTTCCGAAAGATCGCGTCGATTTCGGAGAACGGCAGCAGCGCCGCGCGTTCAGTCTCGATCTCGGCAGACTTCAGCGGTCCCATCCATTCAACCGACCGGATTCCGCCGTCGTCCACGGCAATCTCCAGCACTTCATAGCTCCACTCACGTCCGTATTCCATACCGTCGATCGCGCTCTGCGACGATCCGAAATAGCCCTCCACGGGTACGCCTTTCACCTCGCGCAAAAAGCGCACGGAATACGCCTGCTGTTCCGGCGAATACGATGCGTACGCTTCCTCGGCGTCCTGCCATTCCGGATATACCGGCTGTCGGTTGGTATAAAGCACGATCGAATCGAACCGCATATCGGTCACGCCGCACTCTTTCAAAAGCGCTTCCGCCTGCTCCCGCGCAGACTTCGGCGTCACGGAAAGCAGCAGCGTTTCCGGCTCGTTCCATCCGTGGATCGTGATATCGGGGAATACCGCCGGCTCATCGCTTTCGCTCTCGCGCGTTACTTCCCAGATCGGTGTCCCGCTTGCGTAGCTTCCGAGCAGTTCTCCGCCCTCGCGCACATAACTCAGCAGCGATCCGCTTTGCGGATTAAACCCCTGCACGTTTCCCTGTTCGTCCACGAAGGTGTCCACGCCGTCGTTCGTATAATCGGCGTCGTTGTATACCGAAAAATGCCTGCCGCCATTGGAGGTAAACGGCTCGCTTAATACGCTCAACGCATCCATCGTGCCACGCTGCTTGCCTTGAAAGGTCATTTCTGCGCGATGAAGTGTGCCGTCCGAGGAGATCAGCTCGACCTCGTCCGGTGCATTGGCAAACTGCTCCCGTAAGCTCTCCAGGCTCCGAAGCCGCCATTCGATCTCAAAATCGTCGTCCCCAAGCCCTTTTCCACGCAGGGTTTCGATCTCCTGCATGGTTTGCTCCATCTGATTTTGGATCGCGTACTTCGGTGTCTCGGTCGGGTATTCGTACATCGTGACGTCGCCGCACAGACGGTTGAAAAAAGCGGTAACCGTGTCCTGCGAAAACCGATCCGCTTCTACGAACAGCAGCGGAAGCCCTTCCGTATCCGGCAGAATGATCGGCGCTTCGCCGGTGATGTTGATCTTTTTCGTTTCATCCGTGAACGAGACCGAATACACCTCCGGACAGCCAAGCTGCTCTTTAAGAGCGGTTCCGGCCGGCGCAGGTGCGCTCGTTTCCTTTGCTTTCTCGATCATCGCCTCATTGTCCTTGCCGATCACCACCGGCTCGTCCGGCGTCGGCTGACAGGCGCATAGCAGCAGAAGAGATGCAAGAAGAATGATGAAAATGTGCTTTTTCATATGCCTGTCCTCCCTTCAATATCCGAGCAGCGGATCGATGATCGTTCCGTCGATCGCGTTGATGCAGAGAATCATGGTGTCGCCGGTGTAGAATGGAGGGCCGCCGCCGAGGCAGTATTCGGCGTAATGGGTCGCCGTATCATAGGTCACCGTTTCTGCAATCGTTCCGTAAAACATCCACACGGGCACAAGCAGACCCTTCAATTCCTGTACGTTGTTCTCCTCCCGCACGCGCATCAGCTCGAGACGAACGGAGCGCACTTGGATATCGACAGCTTTTGTCTCTTCCGACCAACCGGACGGATTGTACACGATCGGAATCATTTTCTTTGCGATCCCATCGATCTTATCAAACGGCAACAGCGTGGTAGCTTCGGCTACGGAATCTCCGAACGTCAGCGGACCGATCCAGTCAACCGAGACGATCCCCTTGCCGTCAACGATCACCTGCAGCTTTTCCTGCGCCCACGGAATGGCGTATGACCGCTCGTCCGCATACCCTGCGTCGGCGGAATACAGCGACAGCGGCGCTCCGTTCACAATGCGGCGGCAGTCAAAGCGAAGCGCGTAGCGTGCGCCTGCTTTCAGCGACGGATCGCCGGAATCGTCCTGTTCGCTGCCGACGCGATAGACCTCTGCGATCTCGAACGGTTCGCCGATTGCATCGAGCAATTCCTGTACGTAGGTCCTTGCGTTCGCTGCGTATAATCCTTCCGGAAGCGGTGTCGATTCCTCCAGGGGAACCACGTTCATCAAGGTAAAATGATCTGTCCGGAAAGAATTGAGGTAGGAATCGCCTTGCCCGTTCTCATATGAGTACGCGACAAATGTTCGGTTCTGATTGTCGGCTACCACAGTCTGACAGTCCGCCTTCGTCCATTCGACATAGATCGTACGGTACGTGCCGTCCGCAACCTGACGTTCGTCCGTTTCCGGCGCGGTTTTATAATCCTCCTCCGCGCGTGCGATCTTTCGACGCAGCCCCTCCTGATATTGCTCCTGTGTCATATCGTCCCACGCTTCGGGACCTGCGTCCATCTGTTCGTTCCATTGCCGGATCAGCTCCGCCAATTCCGCTTTTGACATTCTGCGTTGCAGCAAAAGCTCCTCACCGTTTGACAGCATACGATAGAGACGATACATCATCTCTTGCGGGAACCCTTGCGCACGGACGTTTACGATCGGCATCGGCACGAAAGGCTCAACGATCTCGGCGTCGGCATGGATCGTCAGCGCACCGTCCTGATAGTCAAACCGATACCGGTTCGGGACCTCCGGCGGCGTATACGGTTCTTCCGGCTCCAAAGTTGCCGTCCCCTGTTGGATCATCAGCTCCTGATCCTTCTGCAGCACGACCGGCTCGTCTGGCGTCGGCTGACAGGCGCAGAGAAGCAAAAGCGCTGCAAGCAGAATGATGAATATGTGCTTTTTCATATGCCTGTCCTCCCTTCAATATCCGAGCAGCGGGTCGATGACAGAACCGTCGATCGCATTGATGCAGAGCACGATCTCGTCGCCCTCTCGGAACTCGCACCCGCCGCCGCAGCCGTAGCTTGTGTACATCACGTCGGGCTCGCCGTCCCAGTAATCCGTTTCGACAATATCGCCGTAAAACACCCACACCGGCACCAGCACGCCGTTCTTTTCATTGGCATTGTCCTGCTCGCGGATACGGATGAGCTCCAGCTTCATGTCCCGGATGTCGACCGCGATCTCGCGCCGCTGTTCCGCTTCCTGCGAAGCGTCCGTGTACTGCAGATAGACCACGCGCAGCATGCGCTCCGCGATCTCCGTGATCTTTTCAAACGGCAACAGATTGGACGAATCTGAGATCGGCTCGGTGACCGTCAGCGGCTCCCTCCACTGCACGCGCGCGACGCCCTTGTCGTCCAAAATGACCGTCATCGTCTCGTATTCCCAGCCGAGGGCAAACAGATCGTTCGTTTGCGTCGTTCCCGGTACGCCCGCCGCAACCGTCACACCCCGGTAGGTGCGCTGACATTGCACGGCGTACGCCCAATGCTTCGCGTCCTGCACAATGCCGTCCACGTTGCCGTTCATCGGGTCGCCGATCAGATACACGTGCGTAACCGTCAGCGGTTCGCCCGTCGCGTCGATGATCTCCTGCACCTTTTGCATGGCTTCCGCGTAGGTCATGTTGATCTTTTCGGACTGCGGAGAATCCGGGAACAGCTCGACCGCGCCGTTCATCGTATAATACGGAATATCGCCGCGCTCATACCGGAACGACGCGTCGAAATCCGCATGCAGCGGAGACCATATCCAGATTAGCGCGCTGTCCGTATGCGCATCGAGGCAATTGTACTGAATGCCGGACGATTCCTCCGTATAAAACGTGCCGTCGGTCTCGCCGTTCTCCGGCTGCTTTGCGTCCGCTTCAAACGGCGCTTTTCTGTACTGCTCCTGAAGATCGGCGATATACGCCTTCCATTCCTCCTCGGTGATGTCGGCGTCCTTGTAGCTTTCGTCCTCCAGCATCTGCATTGCCTGTTCGAGGTCGGCGCCGATCTGCTCCTTGGTCGCGACCGTGTGCGTGCGGTTTGTGATCATCGTTTCGCCGTTCGCAAGGTATTTCAGAAGCCGCCGCACGGCGTCCTGATCGAACCCCTGCGCGCGCATCCTTGCCATCGGCAGCGGCACATTCGGCACGCTGACCTTTGCGTCGACGTGCACGGTCAGCGTGCCTTCCTGATAGTCATATTGATACCGCTCCGGAACCTCCGGCGGCGTATACGTTTCTTCTGGTGCAAGCGTCGCTTCGCCCTTTTGGATCATCAAATCCTGATCCTTCTGCAGCACCGGCGGCTCGTCCGGCGTCGGCTGACAGGCGCAGAGAAGCAGAAGCGCTGCAAAGAATATGATAACAATGCGTTTCTTCATGGAATCACTCCTTTTCTCGGTTTCTG
>JAUMVL010000130.1:0-4560 GCA_030530185.1 Clostridia bacterium
AACTGGGAGATTTCGGCCTACGACCGATTCGGTCCGCAAAACGGATAAACAAATAAGCGCTTCTCTTGTTTCGGCAAGGGAAGCGCTTTCCGATAAAATCGTCCCAAACAACGGATCGGAACGCCGATCGCGTAAAGCGAAAGGATTCATCCGTTCTTTTTGCGTAGCATGTCGCCGGCACGGACGGATGCCGGAACCGGAATCTTCAAAATCTGACGGACTCTGTTTGCAAGCTCAACCGGATTTCCGCTTTCGTCGTAAATCTCCGAAACCGGGAACGATTCGCCGATGGAGGTCGGGGAGACAAGTTCCAGCCGATCGTTTCGCGCAAACCGGTTTCGCTGTTCGACGGTTGCAATTCCGTTGTCTACGGAAAGAACGGTTCCGCAAAAGCTGTAATCCTGCACATATGTTCCCCGATTGGCATGATCGAAGGGGAGTTCTCCGTGGTAGAAGCCGGTCGTATACGGACGATGGGAAATGGTGTTCAGCTCGTGCTGGAGGAGCGAAAGCGGAACATCGCGGTCGATGGCATGACGATATGCGTTGGTGACCACGGAAACATAGTATTCTGTTTTCATGCGCCCCTCAATTTTGAACGAACAGACGCCGGCATCGTATAGCTCATCCAAAAGCTCGATAGCGTTCAGATCGCGAGAGGACAGGATCGCGGTTGTACCGGCCTCTTCCTCGATTGGAAAGAATTGGTTCGGACGCGTTTCCTCCACAAGATGATAGTTCCAGCGGCATGGCTGTGCGCAATCGCCGCGGTTCCCGCTACGTCCGACAAGTGCGGAACTGATGATGCAGCGCCCCGAAACGGCCATGCACATCGCACCGTGTACAAACGCTTCAAGCTCCAGATCATCCGGAATATGCTTTCGCATAGCCGCGATGTCCTGCACGGTCATCTCCCGGGCAAGAACGATGCGTTTTGCACCAAGCTCATAGTAGGTCTGTGCACAGGCGTAGTTTTGGCAGCTTGCCTGCGTCGAAACATGCAGTTCCAGCTTCGGACAGGCGCGGTGCATCGTGACAAGCACGCCAAGGTCGGATACGATCGCGGCATCCACACCGCGGGCATACAGCTCGCAGGCATATGTTTTTAACGCGTCGAGCTCCTCATTCTTCGCCAATGCGTTGACGGTGACATAGAGCCGTTTGCCGCATGCATGCAGTTTCTCCGACGCCTCCGTGATTTCTTCCAACGAAAAGCCTGCGCTTTTGGCGCGCAGCTGCAGCATGGTTCCGCCGACATAGACGGCGTCCGCGCCATATCGAATTGCGGCATGAAGCGCCGCCATACTTCCCGCAGGGGCAAGCAATTCCGGTTTGTTCATTCCATAATCCTCATCCCTTATTCTGGTATCAGCATAGCACATCTTAAGTCGTTCGTCAATTTCCTGTATTGCATCGCGGGGCGGACTATGGTATACTGTGCAAAGGATTTTTCATTGGAGGAATAGGTGAAATGGCATCTTTTTCAATCATTTCCGACTCATCGTGTGATTTGAGCTCGGAACAGCAAAAACGCTTTGGCCTGGACGGGTGGATCGGTTCCAATGTGATTTTCCCGGATGGGCATCTGGAAAAGGTGGACTCGGACTGGAACAATATCACCCCGGAAGATTACTATGGCAGCATGGTCGATAAAAAGCTCCTGTATAAATCGGCAACGCCGGGCCCCGAGCAGATCAAAGAGGTTTTCCGCACGGAGCTGGAGAAAGGGAACGACATTCTGTGCATCGTTCTTTCCTCGGGCATGAGCTCAATCTACAACTATAGCTGCGTAGTGGCGCGAGAGATGGAGAAGGAATATCCCGATCGAATCATTCGCGTAATCGATTCGAAGCGGTATTCGACGGCCATTGCGATGGCGTGCATCTATGCAAACGAGCTTCGTCAGCAGGGAAAGGATGTTCGGGAAGCTGCGGAACTGACCGAAGCATACCTTGAGCGAATTCATCAATCCGGCTGGATGGACGATCTGTTTTACCTCGCACGGGCAGGCAGGCTGTCCAAGGGAACGGCGTTCATGGGGACGATGATCGGGGTCAAGCCGATTGCAGATTTCAATCAGAAAACCGGCATGTTCCAGGTGATCGGTAAAGCGCGCGGCGTGAGCCGTGCGTACCGCGCCGTGGTGGATTATATCCGGGCGACGATCGAGCAGCCCGAGCAGCAGATCCTGTTCGTTTCGCATTCGCTGCGCAAGGAGCTTGCCGAGCGTCTTGCCGGCATGATCCGCGACGAACTGCATCCCAAGGAGCTGATCATCGGTTCGGTCGGTCAGTCCTGCGGTGCAAATATCGGCCCGGGACTCGTGGCGGCGTTCTATTACGGGAAACCGCTGTCCGATCAGCTGAAGGAAGAGACGGCTATTTTGCAGAACATTTTGAAGTAATATGCCGATTTTTGTTTGTATCATTCTCGGATCCCTGTTGGCGTTCTGTATCGCACCTGCGGTTTGGGTACTCTTTCGCACAATGCCGATCGCACGGATGGTCTATCATGAGCAGCTTGTGCGCGATACGCCGGATAAGTGGCGGCGTGAAAACAGCTGCCCAAGCGATGCGGAGTATTCTGCGATGTATGCGGAAGCCGAGCAGTGGGGAAAGCACTACGAAGCCGAGACAAAAGAAGTCACCGTCCAAAATGACGGGCTGCGCCTTTGCGGCCGGTTTACGGATTTTGGATCGGACAAGACGGCGATCATCCTTTGCGGACGGGCAGAGGGGTGCATCTACAGCTACTTCTATGCGGAGCCGTATCGGAAATGCGGGTACAACATTCTCGTTGTCGATCAGCGCGCGCACGGCAACAGCGAAGGAACGTACAGCGGCATCGGCTTTCTCGAACAGAATGACATGATCGCATGGATCCGGCTGCTCGAACAGCAGTTTCACACCAAGGCAGTGGTTGTGCACGGCGTCTGCATCGGTGCCGCCTGCGCAACGTATCTTGCCGCAAACAGAAATTGCCCCAAAAGTCTGAAGGGAATCGTTGTGGACGGACTCTACCGGTCATTCCATCACGTGTTCGTGGCTCGCTTTCGCACCAACAAAAAACCGATCTTCCCGGTTCTTTGGGAGATCGAATGGCTGATCCGGGCCCACACAGGCATTCGCGTGAAGCGGGATGCGCCGTGCAATGCGATCAAAGAAGTTCGCGTTCCGGTGCTGTTCATCCATTCCAAAGAGGATGTTTCGTCCTTGCCGGAAAATGTTCCGGCTTTGGTGGAATCCTGCCCGACTCCAAAGACGCTCGTTTGGATGGACCACGGCGCGCATTCGCACCTTCGGATTGTAAATCGGGACCGTTATGATCAAGCGGTGACCGATTTTGTGAAAATACTGGGATAAAGCATTGGAAAACCGGATCCGACTCGATCCGGTTTTTCGTTTCTTTTCGATAAAAAGAGAACCGTTTCTTGACCGATGTATTGCAGTTTGATATAATTATAAAAGAATACCCGGCATTGAAAGCCTGTCAAAAAGGAGCGATTTTGGGATGCGAAGCGTGATTGCATTTTTGCTTGCGTCGGTTCTTTTGCTGACGCTTGTTCCCGTTGCCTTTGCGGACACGCCGGACGACGCCCAAATGCCGGAACCCACGACGGAGCCCGTTTCGGAATCTGAAGAGTCCGATCCGGAACCGGAGGAAGAGCCAAGCGCCGCACCGACCTTGGCGACGGAACCGGAACAAAACGACGGCCCCTCCGAAGCGGAGAATTCCAACGAAGCGCTGCCTTCCGAAACACCCAATCCGACCGAAGAACCGAACGATGCGGAACCGTCCGATCCCGAACTTTTGCAGGAGTCGGCAACCGGACAGGACGAACGGCAAGGGGAGTCGTCCCCTTCACCCGATCCATTCAAAACGGAGACGGAACCGGACCCATCGACGGAGGATCCGAACGAGGAACCGACGCCCGAACCAACCCCGCAGCCAACCGAGCCTGCGGAACGACCGGTTTCGATCGCGTTTGGCGCGCAAACGCTCGACACCGCGTCCTGGGACTTGTCGGATTCCGACGCACTGTTTTCCGCATACTCGCATCAGATCTTATACCGCGGTTCTTCCCGAAAGAAATTGCAGGCCGCAGGCTCCCGCCTGACCGGTCCGGACGCGATCATCTATGCCAAGCTGAGTACCGAAATCGAAAAGGTTGCTTCCGGGGAGCTGACCTCAACCGTATTCTCCGTTGCGGTGGATCAGCTCGGCTTGGAAACGCTATCCTGGACGGCCGAGGAGCTTCAGGTTTCCCGGCTGACCGACGAGAACGGGATTACGTCCGAAGCGCTGTCGGCGCTGCAAACGCAGTTTTCCTATGATTTGCAGCTTATTGTTTCCACCCTGCTTGCCAATCATCCGTATTCGCTTTACTGGTTTGACAAAACTGCCGGAATTTCCACCAGCGGTTATAACGTCCGGTGCGAATTTGACACGGATCGGAACGCTTATGTGCTGACGATTTACGGGGATATCCGGTTTTTCTTCTCCGTCTCGCAGGAGTATTCCGCAGGGGAGTACGAGGTCGATCCGAAATTCGGTCAGACG
>JAUMVL010000130.1:4570-5171 GCA_030530185.1 Clostridia bacterium
AAGCAGATCGTCAGCCGGTATGCCTCCAAATCCGACGAACAAAAGCTGAAGGGATATTGTCGGGAAATCTGCAGTTTGGTCAGTTACAACAACGCTGCGGCGGGCGAACCGTACGGGAACCCGTGGCAGTTGATTTGGGTGTTTGACGGAGACGATACCACCAACGTGGTGTGCGAAGGGTATGCCAAGGCGTTTCAGTACCTGTGCGATCTGTCCTCGTTTTCATCCGGCATCCGCTGCATCACGGTGACCGGAACGGCGTCCGGCTCTGCCGCTTCCGGCGCGCATATGTGGAACCTCGTAACGATGGAAGACGGCAACCAGTATCTTGTCGACGTGACAAATTGCGACGCGCTCTCCACGGAGCAGCTGCTGTTAGCGGGAGCGAACGGGGATGTGGAGTCCGGCTATAGCTGTTTTGTCCACGGAATGCGCGTGACATATCGCTACGGGTCGGATGCCAAGCGGCTGTATTCCGTCGAAGAACTGACGCTTTGCGATCACGCTTATCTTGCAGGGACGCCGACCGCAACGCCGACACAGTCCGCCAAACCGACGGAAACGCCGAGCCCCACATCGGTCCCGAGCCCGACGGAAACGC
>JAUMVL010000131.1 GCA_030530185.1 Clostridia bacterium
GCGGTCGGGCATGAGACGGATTTTTCCATCAGCGATTTTGTTGCAGATCTGCGTGCGCCGACGCCGTCTGCGGCGGCGGAACTGGCTGTTCCGGAATGCGCGGCGTTGGAGGATCGGATCAGACAGGCTGGAGAACGATTGTCGCTGGCACTGCAGAATGGCGTTCGGAAAAAGCATGATCGGCTGCAATTGCTTTGGGCGGACGGTATCGCCGTTCGGACACAGGTTCGACTCGGAAATGCGCGTCAGACGACGGAGGAACGTTGGCAAACGATTGAACGGGCAGTGAAGGATGCGTTGTCTGAAAAACGTCTCTTTGGGGAGCATGCAATGGAACAGCTGAACGCGTACAGCCCGCAAAGAACGCTTGCGCGGGGTTTTTCGCTGGTATACGATGCCGAGAAGAACTTAGTAACCGGGGCGAATGCGATTTCGATCGGTGAGAACGTAGAAATTCGGTTTTGGGATGGTGCGGCGCAGGCTGCGATCACGGGAAAGGATTGCAAATGAATACCGAAAAGACCTTTGAACAGAAACAGGAAGAATTGGAAGCCGTTGTACAGAAGCTCGAAGCCGGAAACGTACCGCTCGAGGAAATGGTTCGGCTGTATGAAACGGGCGCGGCTTTGTATCGGGACTGCGTGGAAACCCTCGATCAGTATGAGAAGCGTGTCGCTGCCGCATCAAAGGAGAATGCCTGATGCTGGACCGCTATCGTCAAATGACGGAAACCGCGCTGGAGCAGAACTTATATACGGATCGTTTGGCGCCGATTCTGGTCGAAAGCATGCGGTATGGGCTCTTGAACGGGGGAAAACGGATTCGTCCGAGCCTGCTGCTTTGCGTGTGTGAAATGCTTGGTGGAAAAGCTGAGAATGCGCTGCCGTTTGCGTGTGCCTTGGAAATGATTCATTCCTATTCACTCGTGCACGACGATCTTCCCGCGATGGATAATGACGATTATCGCCGCGGAAAACCAAGCAATCATAAACAATTCGGTGAAGCGAATGCGATTTTGGCAGGAGACGGTCTGCTGACGGAAGCGGCCCTGCTGCTCAGTAAACAGGCGGGCAACGATGCGGCCAAAGCGGAGATTCTGTCCGCCGCACTCGACATGGTAAGCGGGCAAAGCTACGACTTGAACGAGATCGAACGCAATGAACCCATGCTGCATCTGTTGCATGCACAAAAGACAGGGGCTTTGTTTCGTGCGGCGTTCGCTGCCGGCGCCCATCTTGCGGGACGATCGGATCTTGCCGAACCGTTTTCAAAGCTTGGACAGGCCATCGGTTTGCTGTTCCAGATAACAGACGACGTGCTCGATGCCGAAAAGGATCGCGCCGAAAACAAGTTTACGTACCTGACCTTTTACGGCGAAGCAAGAAGCCGTTCCTATATACAGGAAACCGAGCAGCAGATCCTTTTTGCGCTCGCACCGTATGACAATGCACCGGCGCGCGAGCTGAAGGCTGTTGTCCGACAGATGACCAATCGAACGGAGTAATATGGATTATACGTTGCTGAACCAAATCAACAGCATAGAGGACTTCAAACGCATGGACGAGCGCGATCTTCCCAACCTTTGTGAGGAGATTCGTGCGTTCATGGTAGAAAATGTTGCACAGACCGGCGGTCACCTGGCATCCAGCCTTGGCGCGGTAGAGCTGATTGTAGCAATCCATCGTGTGTTTGACAGCCCGACGGATAAGATTATCTTTGATGTCGGCCATCAGTCCTACGCACATAAGATCCTAACCGGGCGTCGAGAATCGTTTCACACACTTCGCACGGAGGGCGGGATTTCAGGATTCCCCAAAAGAGAGGAAAGCGCACACGACGCATTCAATACCGGACACGCAAGCACGGCGATTTCCGCTGCGCTTGGTTTTGCACGCGCCATGCGCTTGCAGGGAAAGCCTGGTATGGCAGTAGCGCTCGTTGGCGATGGAGCAATGACGGGCGGTTTGTCGTTCGAGGCGATGGATGACGCGGGTAACGACAAGCTTCCGTTTGTGATCGTCTTAAATGATAACGAGATGTCCATTTCGAAAAATGTCGGCGGGTTGACGCAAAGCTTTGCTTCGATGCGCACCGGCCGGCTCTACAATGCCATCAAGCGTGGAACGGTCCATGCGCTCGAAATGAGCCGTGCCGGCAAGTGGCTTGGCCGGCATGTCGAACGAACCAAGAATCGGATTAAGCATTTTTTGATTCCCAATCTTCCGTTCGAAGATCTTGGCTTCACGTATATCGGTCCGATCGACGGACACGATGTTCGCAAATTGATTCGCTATCTCAAGCGGGTGCGAGAAATGAACAAGCCCGTGATTCTCCACACGATTACGACCAAGGGAAAGGGATATTCCTTTGCTGAAGAGGATCCCGAGCGATTCCATGGCATTGCCCCGTTTTCTGTCGATGCCGGTGAGGTTACGGCGCAAAAGTCTGTGACTTGCTCCGAAACGTTTGGAAATGCGTTGATGGAGCTTGCGAAAAAGGATTCCCGCATTGTTGCGATTACCGCTGCCATGCCGAGCGGAACCGGATTATCGGAATTTGCCAAGCAATTCCCCGATCGGTTCTATGACGTGGGGATTGCCGAGGAGCATGCCGTAACGCTCTCCGCTGCGTTGGCGGCAGGCGGAATGCGGCCGGTTTTTTCCGTGTATTCGTCATTTTTGCAGCGTGGATATGATCAACTGTTGCATGATGTATGCCTACAGAATTTGCCCGTGGTGATCGGATTGGATCGAGCGGGTCTCGTTGGAGAGGATGGGGAAACGCATCAGGGCATCTATGATCCGGCATACTTGATGACGATCCCGAATCTTGCGATCTATTCGCCGAGTTCCATGCAGGAATTGAAGGAGATGCTTGCGCTTGCGTTGAAGCGCTCCGAGCCCGCAGTGATTCGCTACAACCGGGGGACGCTGCCGGATGTGTCGTCGGTGAATCCGATTTCGTTCGGAAAATGGGAAATCATAGAACCGATTCAACCGATCACACTGTTTGCAACGGGTACGATGCTTTCACTTGCAAAGAAAGTCGCGAAGGAACGGGGACTCGGTCTTGTCGAGATGCGGTTCTTCCGACCGTTGGATTATGAGTTACTCGATGTTTGTAAAAAACAGGGTATACGGATCCTGGTGATCGAGGAAAATATTGCAGCTGTCGCGCCCGAGATTGCACTGTATTGCAGTCCGTGCATTGTGCGTTCGGCGGCCATTCCGAATCACCCCGTTGCGCAAGGAACGATTGTGCAGCAGCGGGAACGGTTTGGATTGACGGAAGAAGGACTTCAAAAATTGATACGGGAGATGGAGCCACTGTGAGCAAGGTCCGGTTGGATGTGGAAATGGTAAAGCGCGGCCTTTCCGCAAGCCGTGAAAAGGCGCGTGCCGAGATCATGGCGGGGGAGGTTCGCGTTAACGGCGTTCGCGCTGACAAGGCAGGGCAGGAGATCTCCGAGGATGCCGAGATCGTAATCGTCGGCGATGCAATTCCGTTCGTCAGCCGTGGCGGGCTGAAGCTTGATAAAGCGATCAAAGTCTTTCCGATTGAACTAAAGGATCGGGTCTGCGCTGACATCGGCGCTTCGACGGGCGGTTTTACGGATGTCATGCTGCAAAACGGCGCAAAACACGTTTATGCGATTGATGTCGGCTACGGACAGCTGGATTGGTCGCTGCGCAACGATCCGCGCGTCACGGTAATGGAGCGAACCAACGCCCGCAACATGGCACCGGAGTGGTTCCCGATACCGATCACCTTCGCCTCCATCGATGTTTCTTTTATTTCTCTTCGGTTGATTCTGCCGCCGTTGTTTGAATGCCTTTTGGATGGCGGAGAGGTCGTTGCGCTGATTAAGCCCCAGTTTGAGGCCGGAAGAAACGAGGTCGGCAAGAACGGTGTGATCCGAGAGAAATCGGTTCATGCGCGCGTTTGCCGTGAGATTATGACGTTTGCAGATTCCCTTGGATTTACGGTGTCGGGGCTTTCCTACTCTCCGATTACGGGACCGAAAGGGAATATTGAGTTCCTTTTATACATGCAAAAATGCAGTCCCAAAAACATCCCAATTATCTCGGATTTTGCGGATCTGGCAGAGAAAATCGCCAATTCTGCCCATGAAACTGGTGCGTTTCGTTAAAGTTTGTTCATAAACCCCTTGCATATTTTTTGCTGAAAATGTATAATGGTTAAGCAATATTCATCAGCGGGGGATCGTATCGTGCATCTTGTACTGACGGCTAACCCGAAACGACCGGAAACCGAAAAAGCCCGTGCGCGCATTGCTGAAATTGCTGCTGCGATGGGCTTTTCCTATACGCTGTATAACGGGGAAGAGACCGATGTTCCACCAAATACCGATGCTTTTGTTGTCATCGGCGGAGATGGGAGCTTGATTCGTGTTGCACACGTAACCTGCAAACGTGGGCTTCCGCTCATCGGCGTGCATTGCGGTCGGGTTGGCTTTTTAACAGAATTAAATGAAAGCGAAATCGAAATGGCATTGTCTCGGCTTCGCGCCGGAGATTATGCCGTATCCACGCGCGTAATGCTGGATGTCCGTGTGAACAACGGGGAACCGGTCCCGTGCCTGAATGATGTGCTGGTGTTTAAGCATTCGTTTTCGGGCGTCACACAGTTGGACTTTTCGGTGGACGCAAACCCGGTCGGAACCCTGTTCGGGGATGGAGTCGTTGTTGCAACCCCAACCGGCGCCACCGGCTACTCGCTTTCAGCCGGCGGGCCGATTGTTGCCGACGGGCTCGATGCGATGCTGATTACACCGATTTGTCCGCATACTTTGCACATTCGTCCGATCGTCGCGTCGATCAATTCGACGATAACGATTCGCCTTTCCGAAGCATGCTTCGTTGCGGCGGACGGCGATCGAATTGCCGAACTGAAAAAAGGGGATCTTGTGACGGTAACGAGATCCTCATATGTGACCAAGATTTTGACGTTCGGGGACCGGAACCCCTTCCGGCTGATTTCCGAAAAATTGAGTTGATTTTTGAGGTGCTTTATGAAAAGCAAACGTCATGCAATGATTCTGAAGCTGATTGCTTCCGACAACATCGAAACCCAGGAAGAGCTTGCTCGTATGCTTTCGGCGCAAGGCTTTGAAGTTACGCAGGCAACCGTTT
>JAUMVL010000132.1 GCA_030530185.1 Clostridia bacterium
CGATCGCTATCCGTCGCTCGAAACGTCTCCGATCCGACAGCCGCTCCTTGCGGCGTGGATCGGATGGATTGCAGGCGCGCTGCTGCTGCTTCCGATCATAGCCGTTATCCTGATCGTGATTCTGGTACGGTGCAAGCGAAAAGCTGTGCGGAAAGCAGCTTATGCGGCTGAGAACGAAGCTTATGCGAAATCGGTGGAAAGCGATCGCAAAGATTTGTAAAATACAGGTATTATAATCGTCCGGCAAGTTCGGAACAGGAGCAGCGTATGATCACGAAAGCAGTCCAGCAGCTGATGCTGGGAAAAGTTATCAAATCGGAGGAACAGACCGCGCATATACTGGATGTTATCAAGCTGGCAGGCTATGACGGGATCGAGCTGAACGGATTCATGATCCGTCCGACGTCGCTGTTCGTACGTGCTTTGACCGCTGCCGCAGGTATGCCGGCAGGCCGCGGCGGGGCGTTCGATTGGGCGGCGCTGACCAAGGCGGCTGGCCTTCGGGTCGTAGCGCTGCACGAGGATCTCGGCACGCTGCAAAAAGATCCGGAGGCGGCAATTCAAAAGGCAAAAAAACTCGGGACGGAGAACATCGTCATCACCGGCATGTACCGGTTCGATTACACCGATGCTGCCGCACTCGGCACGCTTTGCGCCGATCTCAACGCCATGGGTGAGCGACTGAAAGAGGCGGGCATCCGGTTGCTGTATCACAATCACAACGTCGAACTGTGCCGCGTACAAAAGACCGGTAAGACTGCTTATGAAACGATTTTGAACGAAACCGATCCCGCCATTTTGAACTTTGAATTCGACAGCTACTGGTTTGCCGACGGCGGCGCGGACGCGGGTCTTTGGATGGAGCGTCTCAAAGATCGTATGCGGCTTTGGCATATCAACGATCGCGGAACGCGTCTCAAGGGCACACCGATTACGCCGATCGTCAAGGCGGATGCGATGGAGCTCGGCTATGGCAGCATGAACCTCCATCGATTGACGGAGATTGCCAAGCAGAACAACATCGAAGCCGTCGTTTTGGAAACGCATAAAAACCACATCGACGGCGATCCGATCAAAAGTTTGCAGCGCTCGGCAGCCTATCTCAACCGAAATTTTTAAGCAACTGCGATCCACAGCTCGATGCTGTGGATCGTTTTTTTCCAAAAGTTGTAACAGAATTGTAGAATCTTTGGACATATTTGACAATTTACAACACGGTTACAACTTTCATGCTATACTGCAAACATGGCAAAGATCATGGTTGTAGAAGATGAAAAAGCGATCAACGACTTGATCGCGCTCAATCTGAGAATGGTGGGACATGAGGTCGCGCAGGCAAGGAACGGGAAGGATGCAAGGAGACTGTTCAAAGAAAGCGCGTTCGATTTGCTGCTGCTCGATGTGATGCTGCCCGATACGGACGGCTTTACCCTGTATCGCTATATGCAGACCGTGCCCGCAATTTTCGTAACCGCGCTCGGAGAAACGCGAAACAAGGTGCAGGGCTTTGAGCTCGGTGCCGACGATTATTTGGTTAAGCCCTTCGAGATACCGGAACTTTTGATGCGCGTCAATGCCGTGCTTCGCCGCACAATGAAAATCGAGGACCGCTACGAGTACGGCGATTTGTGTGTGGATTTTCACGGGAGGACCGCTACAAAGGGCGGCGTGCCGGTCGAATTGACGGCACAGGAGTTTTCGCTGCTCGAAATCCTAATCCGCAATCGCAACATTGCGGTTTCGCGGCAGCAGATTTTGCACGACGCCTGGGGAATCTCCTTCATGGGAGAGACCCGGACGATCGACGTCCATATCCAAAGGCTGCGCAAAAAACTCGGACTGGACAATCAGATCAAAACCGTCTACAAGTGCGGCTATCGCTTTGAGGACCGTTCATGAAACTCTGGCAGAAAAACTATCTTGTCACAGCACTCCTGTTTACAGGTGTGCTGTTTGCCTGTGTGGCGGTGCTGGTGATTTCATCGGCACGGATCAACGCGGCGCGTCTGCGCGACGGCGCGATCAGTGAGGAAAAGGCGATTGCCGGAGCCCTGGAAAATATGGTGCTTCACAGTGAAACCCCGAAAGAAGCTGTTGTCCGCGGAATTGCACGGCAATATGAACAAAACGGTACGTACTTGATGATACGGCATGCAGAGACCGAGTGGGTAAACCTGCTTGCATTTGAGGATACTGTTCCGGCAGGGACGCTGCAATGGTCAGCCCGGGACGGGCGCGTTTATATTTCAATCGGGGAAGCCTTCCGAGATGAATATGAAATGACGTTTCAGAAGGATGTGACGGAACAAACCACAGCCATGGTGCAGAGCATCCTTGCTGCAGTCGGACTGTGCATGCTGCTTTCGATCGCGGTCGATACCATTTTGTATTACACCATGCTTCGGATCAATCAACCGCTTTCGCGCTTGTCGCACGAGCTGCGCACGCCGCTTACGGTTGTACGCGGATACGGTGAGCTGCTGAAGCTTGCGGCGCTCTCCGACGAGCAGCGCTATGATGCGGCATCCTATGTCGTTGAGGAGTGCGATCGCATGAAGGACATTATTCAAAAGATTCTTACGATGAACGATAAGGGCCATATTGATCGGGAGCGCATCTCAATTGCGGACCTGAAACAGCATCTTTCCATGACCTGGGAGGATGTTGCGATCGAAACAAAAGGCGAATCGGTCTATGGCGATCAAACGCTTTTGATCAGTTTGCTCGACAATCTGATCGGAAATGCTAAAAAAGCCGGCGGCGCCGTAACCGTATGCCTTTCTCCACAGGTGTTTTCGGTAACGGATACCGGCCGCGGGATGGATGAAAAAACGCTTGCTTATGTCAACGATCCCGCGCATACGGCACGTCCGAATGATATCAGAAGCGGACTTGGCGTTCCGCTTTGCCATGAGATTGCAAAAAAACACGATGCCGTTTTGCACTATGCCTCTCGCGCGGGGGAGGGTACGACGGCCACGCTGCGGTTTTACAACTCTGATACAACTCTGTGAGGACTCTGTTACAAGCTTTTTTGTACAATGGGGTCAGAACAGGAAAGGAGTTCAAACGACATGAAACAGTTTTTCAAAAACAATCGTCCGCTGTGGATCAGCTTTCTGATCACCGCAGCGGCGGCGATCCTGACCGTTACGGCAATCGCCTGCGCGGTCGTTCCGTCTACCGGCGCTCTTGCGGTGCGCACCGTTGCTGCGGCGCAGACCCTGCAGGAAAACGGAACAGATCCGATCGAGGACAACGTTGAAGACGGCGTTCCTACGCCGACGCCGGTTCCCGCGGAACAACCTGTCCAAGCGGGCGATCAGGCGGTAGCCGATCAGAACGTGAAAGCATGGCGCGAAGCGGATATCCGGAGAAGCCGGATGAATCGCGGCGTGATCCCACACGGGAACGGGGAATGGCATCAGCCGTATCTCGAATGGGTCTCGAACGCCCTGAAGGAGGGCGAGGAGCACGATAAAGCGGTTGCGGCGGCGAACGACTGGTTCCAAAAGCTTTGCGGTCTTTCGATGAAGCCCGAAACCACGGTGACAATCTGGCATGATCCCAAGGGGTATCGCGCCGATTACATCCAGGTTTCCGATGCCGATCAGGAAACGATTGTTTCAATGGATCGCAAAACGCTTGCTTTGATCAACCTCGATACTGCCCGTACCGACGGCAAACAGCTGCTTGCAAACGACACGGCGACAAAGACGATTGGCGAAGTCCTTGCAGCGCTTTCCTATACGGCGCAAAAGACGGCCAAGGAGGAGTATGAATCCGAGTGGGCCGTTTACACCAAGGAAGGCCCGGTCGTCGTCATTGAACCGGTTTCCAACGCGATTGCGTCCGTCCGCGTGCACGAAAACGCTGCTTGCTACGAGGAACTGGTCTACTTCGTAGCCGACCTGCAGATGCATGCGGAATATGTGGAAAAAGTCAACGGCGAAGCGAAGTATCATGAGGGCAACGAGACGCAGCAGCTTGCACGCAATCCCGAGTCCATTACGTTTGCCCAGCTTCAGAATCTGGTCTCGCTGTTCTATCAGCAGGCAACGGGAGCATCCGGCGGAGTTGCAACTACCCTTCAGCCGGAAGAAGCGACGTTGTTTTTGGAACAGACAAACAGTCGGGAATCCTATTGGCTTGTGAAGAAGGAGTGCACCTACGGCAACATCGAAATGAAGGTTTCTGCCGACAATGGATACATCCTGTCGTTTGCGGCGTCCGGCCTGTCGCAGGCGGACGGGACCAACCCGACGGCAAAGGTCATGAAGGAAGACGATGATTGGGACGATATGACGTATACCGACCAGATCGAGCAGGAGTATATCCAGTATGTGCAGGATCATTTCGTTCCTTGGTTCAACGTCCTTGCGCGCGGACAGGAACGCGGACAGGTTAAGGACGTGATGGTCAATGCTATTTATGATTTCTATTATGTCACGGTCGATATCGAACTGAACGATGGCACGACCTACGAGCTGCACTTCAGTCATGGTATGCTCGATGAAATCGACTATTTCTTCAGCGCGGATTCCATGTGGCTCGACATTCCGTCCGGAACGATGAAAGAGGATGCGCTCTACCGCAACAAGGTCACCGGAGAGGAATTCTACAGTGCCGGTCTGTACTGGTAAAAGCAAAAAAGAAACGAAACGGCTTCGCAACAGCGGAGCCGTTTTTCATGCCTTTATTGCTTGATCTGTTCTTTCAGAGCGGTGATTTCACCGTCGGTGAGGTATCGCCATTCTCCGGGGCGCATCGAACCGAGCTGCAGGGGGCCATAGGCTTCTCGTTTCAGCCGCAGCGTGCGGTGTCCGACCGCCTCGAGCATCCGGCGAATCTGCCGGTTCCGGCCTTCGTGGATCGTGATCGAGAATGCCGTCCCGCCTGTGGTCGAACGGCGGATATTCGTGATCTTGGCGGGGGCGGTCAGACCGTCGTCCAGTTCAACGCCGTTGGTCAGGGTCGCGATTTCCGAGGCCGAGAGCGTGCCGTCACAGACCACGCGATACGTCTTGGCAACGCCGTAGCGCGGATGCATAAGCTGATTGGCAAGCTCGCCGTCGTTGGTTAAAAGCAGTAGCCCTTCGGAGTTGAGATCGAGCCGACCGACGTTATAAAGCCGATAGGGGA
>JAUMVL010000133.1 GCA_030530185.1 Clostridia bacterium
AATGCTGTGGCTGAACATCAAGGGGTGTCCGCGCTTGACCGACTGGTCGGCACTGAATGGAATGAAGCTTGCCGAAATCTGCTGTGAAAATACATTTACGCTGCCGGAATTTGCGACGATCGATACGTATTCCATTAAGCTGATGGAACCGGTCGATCTGTTCGACCTGCATTGTTTCGACGGAATGGATCCGAATCGCAGCATCTCCATCGAGCTGTTCCAGACGATGGACGTTACCGATCTTTCCCCACTGTATGGACTGAAAAATGGATACCGGCTTGAGGTTCCCGCGCACCTCGGGGAGCAGGCGGAGCTGCTGGTGGAAAGCGGCAATTTCCGCACATACGAAGTTATCTATCCGGACGAATGGTGGCAACCCGCCGAGTTTGACGTGAAGCTCTTGTCCTTCGACGAGCTCGATACGCTGCCGAGCGCGGTTTTAAGCCGCGTGAAGGATCTGCACGCAGTCGGCGATGTGATCTTCTCCTGGGAGGAGTATTGGCTCGATCAGCAATGGGACGACGGAAAGCCGACCTTTACTCTTCGCTCGAACAACGGCGATGAAAGCCATGACATCGTGATCGAACAGCCCGGCACGATGACCGATTTTTCCAAGCTGTCCAAGCTGACAGGGCTCGAACATCTGAATCTGATCGATCAGACGCTGACGTCGATCGAGGGAATCCAGAATCTGCAGGCGTTGAAGAATCTCGAACTTACGTTCACGCCGACCCTGACGGATGCGTCCCCGGCGTTTACCCTGCAGGATCTGGAAGAGCTGCGCCTGCAGTACACTGGCGTAACGAGTGTGCAGGGCATTCAGAACCTGCAGAAGCTGCATTGGTTGGATATGGATGGGCTCAAACTTGACGACCTCACCCCGCTCGGCGCGATTCCGGAGGATTGCCGGCTTTCCTTTGACTTTCCGCTGATGACAACGGACGAATTCTTTGCCCTGCCGGACAGCGTGCTGTCCCGCGTCCGCGAGATCGGGTTTTTCGGAAACTACGTAACAAAGGATCCGTGGGGCGACCTGTGGCTCGAGGAGGACTGGGACGGCGGCGACAGGCCGGATCTATATCTGCACGACAACGCAACGGGCGAACGCTTCCCGATCGGGGAAGGTCCGATTGCCGATCTCGGATTTTTGACCCGTCTTCCGAACCTCGAATCGCTGTATCTGTACAGTCAGCCGATCGAATCACTCGACGGGATCGAGACGGCCGCAAAGCTCATTCGGTTCCAAACCCGTTGGGGAAAGCTTTCCGATCTGTCGCCGCTGTTCGATCTGGAATCGCTCGAGGTCATCAACGCCGTCGACATGGAAGCGGTCACCTCAATCGAGGGCGTGCAAAAGCTCAAACACCTGACCGATCTCAATATCGGGGGCAACAGCCTGACCGATATCAGCGCGATCGCCGAGATCGACTATAGGTATTGCATGACGCCGGACGAGGACGGACGGATCCCGTACTTCGTTCTCGGCGTGGACAACCTGCAGGGTAAAATTCCGGACGAGCAGTATGCGGTGCTGTCCGCCGTGCCGGCGTATCAGAGCCTGAATGTCTTCAACACGGACTGTGCGCTTTGGATGGATGCGGTAAAGGATGCAAAGATTTACGAACTCCATGCAGGCGGCTGCCGTTTCACCAACGAAACGTTCCGGCAGTTTGTCGAGCAGCATCCGGAGCTCGAGTACATCAAGGTCTCATGGACGCAGGAGCTGACCGATCTGTCACCGCTTTTGACGCTGAAAAACCTTCGTGCGGCGTGTGTATCGAACGATATGCAGCAGGCGATCCGCTCGCTTGGCGACGGATATGGGTTTGCGCTTGAGATCGAATAGGAGGCGCGGAGAAGCACGCATGAACAATACGATTCCTCTTGTGATCGGCGTGACCGGACATCGGAACATACGCAAAGAAGATCGAACGGCATTATACGCAGCGGTCTGTGCAGAGCTGAACCGGCTGAAGGAACGGTTTTTGCACTCCAGACTGATCATGCTGAACAGCCTTGCCGAGGGCGCGGATCTGCTGTGTGCGGAAGCGGCGAAGGCGCTTTCAATCCCGGTGATTGCGGCGCTGCCGATGGCGTGTTCCGAATATGAGAAGGATTTTTCGGGGGAAGCGCTGATTTCGTTTCGCAGCGCGTATGAAAGCACGGAGGAGCGTTTCGTCGTTCCGGCCACGGAGCAGGAAAACGGCGCGGACCCTCGGGAGTTTGCCTATCGGCAGGCAGGCATCTATGTTGCGACGCATGCGCATATCCTGCTGGCGCTTTGGGACGGAGAAAAGGGAACTTCGGGCTGCGGAACGGCGGAAACGGTCGCGTTTATGCGGGAGGGCAGCTTCCGCCCGGCGCGCAATCCGCTTTTGCGAAAGCCAGGTTGCGTGATCCATGTGTTTGCGCCGCGCACGGAGGAAGAAGCCGCACAGCCTGCGGGGACGGTTCGCTTTCTCGGTGATCCGAAAGCACTGGAAGACATTCTGAAGAGTACCGATACATTTAACCGCCTCGCGACAAAACAAACCGGTCAAACGGAAAAGCTGCTTCCGCCGGATGAAGAACCCGATGCATTCTCAAGCCGACTGGAACAACTGTACGGCACAGCGGACGCATTGTCTCTTCGATTCGGAAAGCGGTATCGCAGACTTCTTGCGGCACTTGCGATCATCAGCACGATTCTTACCGTAGCATTTTTGCTTTACGATGAAGCGGAACTGCATGGAATGATCCTTGTTTGCGGCGGAATGCTGCTTGCTGCGTTTCTGCTGCTGCAATTCGGCACAAAAAGCGCCAGTCATCGACGGTATCTGGAGTATCGGACGCTGGCGGAAAACCTGCGCGTACAGATTTTTCTGCACCTTGCAGGGAGCGGCATTACCGTCGCAGCGGTTCTTCCGTGGTCGGAACGGGAGGAAACCGCATGGGTGGCTGCTGCGCTCGAAGTGCTTGTGATCGGCAAACCGCAGCGTGCGCCAAGCCCGATTCGGGATTGCTGGGTCCGCGCGCAGCGTCGGTATCATTCCGAGGCAAAGAAAAAATCCACGCGTACCGCAGTCGGGAGCGGTCGGATTGTCACGATTGCAACGAGGATGAGCATCACGCTGTATCTTGCCGTGCTGGCATTTGAATTGCTGTGGGGCGGGCTGCTGCCGCTTCCGTGGAGCTTTGCGAAGACGGAAACGATCCGCACGGCTGCAAAACTGCTTTTGGGAAGCATTTCTGCCGCAACGCTGTTCATTGCCAACTATTACGGGAAGCTGTCCCTTCCCCGTGTCGTCAGCGACCATGAAAAGATGGAACGGCTGTATGAATCGGTTGATAGGAAACTCGATCGGGAGGGGCAGACGGACGAGCTGCTGATGCTCCTTGCCAGAGAGGAATTGATCGAAAATGCAAATTGGTGTGCGTATCAACGCGACAACGGAATCGATTTCAACCTATAATCGGAGGCTGCAGTCCGCGCTGGACTTGGTTGGAAACGGGAACCGAAAGGAACCGATCAATGACTGTATGAATATACCGGAAAGAGACAAAAGAAGGAGGATTGTATGAAACGCTTTTTACTCATTGCACTGGCATTCCTTTTGGTGCTGTGCGCGCCGGCATGGGGAAACCTTGCCGAAGCGGAGGAAGGAGAAGGACAGACGGAAACAACCGAACCGGCCGATGCACTTGCAGCGGAAACGACCGAGACCGAGGAACCGGAAGCGCCGTATCTTGGCGTCTGGAAAGTTGCAAAGCAGACATTGGATGATGCGGTTACGGATTTTGCGGAATCCGACAACGCGATGTATCTGGAACTCCGGCCGGAAGGCGTGGTTTACTGCATTTCGGTGACGGCAGACGGTGCGGAAGACGATTACCTCGCCTATGCGGCGGCAGAGGAAAATCAGCTGCATTTCTACGAAGACGAGGCACCGATTCTGGGCGTATATGATCCGGAAGCGGATACCATTGTCGTAACGGATGGGGAGAGCGGCCTTGTAACGGAGCTGCGCCGCGTTCCGAAAGAGGGGCAGCCGGACTGGTCCGCCCTGATCGATCGTTCCGCCGAGACGCAAACCTACTACGGCTATCGGATGTTCGTCGAGGGCCAGACGGTCAACATGCTCGAACTGCTTCCCACCATGGATATGGATCCGCGGGATTTCTATCTCTCGCTGAATCCGGATGGGACAGGCTATCTCCAGTTCGGCGAGGATGAAGCCGGCGGAGAAATCACCTGGACGGATGCGGAACTGACTGCAAACGGAGAAAGCATTGCCTATACCCGGGAGGGAGACCGGATCAGTTTTGAAGTCGAAGGAATCATGGTGGAATTCATCCCGGACGGCGAAGCAGAAGCGCGGATGCTGCTGATCAACGCGACAAAGCAGAACGAGGGCGAAGGAGCTCCGATCACGGCGGAGACCGTGGTCGGGAACTGGTCCCTGTCCAAGGCGATAGCGATGGGCGTCGAGATCCCCAAGACACAGATCGAGGAACGCGGACTGGATCTGGCGTTCCAATTCAACGAAGACGGCACCGCGGCCATGATCAACAAGGGCGAGACGACCGAAGGCCTGAATTGGAGCCTCGACGGCAGCGACGTCAAGCTGTCTACCTACGGTACGGAGCTGTATACGTTCCGCTATGACGGCGAATATCTTGTACTGGATGTGATGGCAAGCTTGTTCTTTGGAAAAACCGAATGAAAAACGGAAAGGAAAGGGGCTGTTAAGAAAGGTATCAGGAGCCGTTTTCTCCGCTCGAAGCGTGTAC
>JAUMVL010000134.1 GCA_030530185.1 Clostridia bacterium
CGCCTTGGCAAGTGCAATCGTGATTCGACCCGTACCGCACGCACAATCAAGAACGGATTTTGCGCTCGCTTCCTTCAAGAAAGAGATCAAATACTCTGTCCATGCCGCATAATCGACATCGTGCATCATGCGGTCGTAGCAATGTGCGAACGCGCCATACTGCTTCATGCGTTCTCCTCCAGTTCCGTTGCAAGCTCCAGCAGGCGGGAAAGCCGATGATTCATGCCGGATTTCTGAATTCCCGCAAGCTCGGCAAGCTCCGATAACGTCGCATCCGGATAATTGAGCCGCAGTTCCGCTGCCTCTCGCAGACTGCGCGGCAAATCGTTCAAGGACATATGCTCGATGATGGTTCGTATCGCCGCGCGTTGTTTCAGCGATGCAACCACCTGCTTGTCCAGATTTGCCGTCTCGCAGTTGTTCGTGCGGTTGATGTAGTTGCGCATATCCTTTTCCACACGCACGCTCTCCATCGAAAGCGCCGCAGAATCCGCTCCGATCAGCGCAAGAAAGCCCGTAACGTCATCGCCTTCTTTGAGATAGATTACGATGCGTTCCTTGCGTATGGTAACGCGCGCATGAAACGAATACGCATTCAGCAGTTCCATAATCTCGGATGCCACCGGTTCGGCACGCAGCACCAATTCCAAGTGATAGCTGCGCTTCGGATCCACGCATGTTCCGCCCCCCAAAAAGCATCCGCGCAAAAAAGCGCGCTTGGTCTCGTCGCTTTCATAAACCGTCGCAGGCACGTCGGACAGAATATGCAAACCGTCCGTTCCATAGGTCAACGCGCCCGTGTCGGCAAGATACCGTTCGGCGTCCTGCCCGGTCAGATTGACCGCAAAGATCGGGCGGCTGCGATGCTCACGCTCCTTTTGCTCAATCACACTGTCAAGCGCATAATCGCTCATAGACAGTGCCATGATATGCTTTGCAACGGGGAGACTCTCGGTCTGATAAAAGACCGAAGGTTTTTTGAACAGCTTAATTCCGCCCGCCGTCAACGTTAATCCGATCAGCTGCGCGAGCCGCACGTTTTTCTCATGCAGCCGAATACGAATCAGGTCCTCTCTGCAATCTCCCGCGAAGCTCATTTTTTATTCCCGAATCGCGCTGTAATGTCCTCTTCCTCGGTGACCAGATCCCGATGGAAAATACGCACCGCTTGCCCCGCCTGCCGCATCTGCTCCGCAAACGCCTCAGCAGCGGCAACCGAGCGATGCCGCCCGCCGGTGCAGCCAAAGCATACGCGAAGGATATGCTTGTCCTGCTGCTCAAACAGCGGAATCATATGCAGAATGTTCTGCTGCAAATTGTCCAAATACTCCTTCACAAACGGCTGTTCCATGACGAAGTCATAAACCTGCCGATCGAGGCCCGACTGCGGGCGCATCTCCTCATAATAGAACGGATTTTCGGCAAAGCGCATATCGATGACAAAATCCGCGTCGATCGGCACGCCGCGCTTGAACCCGAAACTCGAAACGATCAACGACATCTCGCTTTGCGAAAATTCCGGCAGAATCTTTGCAATCATGCGCGGGAAATTTCGGGCCGCAATATCGCTTGTATCAATCGTACGGCTCGCAATTTCTCTGAGATCTCCGAGATAGATGCGCTCGGACTCGACGCCGGACTCCGCCTCTCCCGCAACGCCAAGTGGGTGGCGGCGTCGCGTTTCGTTGTATCTACGGCGCAATACATCCTTTCGCGCATCCAAAAAGAGCACGTCATGCGGAACCGCGATCTTTTTGATCTCTTCCACGACCGAATGAGAGCTGCGTGACAGCAGGCTCTCACGCGAATCGATCGTGACTGCCGCTTTCTCAATCGGCGGAACCGCAGTCTCGCACATGTGAATAAACTCGCTGAGCATCGGCGAAGGGAGGTTGTCCACGCAATAATAGCCAAGTTCCTCCACGCTTCGCAGCGCAAGCGATTTTCCGGCACCGCTCATGCCCGTAACAATCAACAGATACATGCGCCCTCTCCCATTCGTTTGATTTCACACTCCAAAGATACGCCCGTTTCCGTTCGCACGGTTTCCTGAATTCTCGCAATCAGTTCGGCTACATCCCGCTCAGTAGCGTTCCCCAGGTTGATGATAAAGCCCGCATGCTTTTCAGACACCTGCGCTCCGCCGATTGTTTTGCCTTTTAACCCGCATTGTTCGATCAAAGCACCTGCAAAGTGCCCTGCAGGGCGTTTGAACACGCTTCCCGCAGACGGATACTCGAGCGGCTGCTTTTCCCGGCGCCGGATCGTCGCGTCCTTCATCCGTTCCGCTGCCCCGCCGTCATCGGGCGACAAAGCAAACTCGGCTTCGAGCACGATATAATCCGGAAACGAAAACGGACTCTTGCGATAACCGAGTGCATCCGGATCGACCGGAATCCACCGATCCGCTCCGCTCTGCAAAACGCGGACTCTGCGAAGAATCTGCTTGACCTCGGCTCCGTACGCGCCGGCGTTCATTGCGCAGGCTCCACCGACCGTTCCGGGGATGCCGCAAAGATACTCCATGCCCATGCAGCCTTTTGCGACACTTTCCTTTGCCAGCTGGGTAAGCGACGTGCCCGCGCACGCAATCACGTGTGTTCCGTTCCATACGGGTGGATGAAGCGGGCGGTCAAAGCGGATAACAAGGCCCGAAAAGCCTGCATCGCTTGCCAAAACGTTTGTCCCTTTGCCGAGCAGACAGATCGGCAAGGAGGCCGTTTTGCAGCATGCAATCGCTTCGGAAATCGTTTCGTATGCCGCAGGTTCGAGCACATATGCTGCATTGCCGCCGATTCGAAAGCTTGTCAGCTCCGAAAACGGCACATTTTGACGTGCACCAAGGACAATCAATTGATCTGAAATTGTTTGTGTACAATCATACATGTTAGCAGTATAACAAATTTCCCGCCAAGATACAAGTCTAATTCCCAAGAATTCCGGCAAGCCGTTCGGCAAAGCGCCGCCTTGCTTCCTCGCTTCCGTTCATTGCTTCGGTTGCGTCCGCAAGCAGCGCGGTATGCTGTTCCTCCCACAAAAACGGATCGGGCGTGCAAACGCTGCGATAGACCTGCGCAATCGTCTCCAAAGGCTGCGCCACGGAATCCCGGACCGAATCGAGGACCGAAAAGGCGTTGAGCGCGAACAGCTTCTGCTGCTGTTTTTCCTCCCGGAGGTACGCATAAAACCCGCGCAGTGCTTCGGCTTTTTCTTCCGGCGTATCATGGGCGATCCCAAGCCAGCAGACCGCATCGGTAAAGGTGCCGATCGGTTTTGTGACGTATGCCGCGCCGTACTGTTCATCCCGCAATCGGTCTCCGAGCGTTCTTAAGGCTACGGCAACACAGTCTTCGGTTCGGGCTTCGGATGTCAATTGCGCGATCGGCTCAGTCTGCGGGATCGGAATCTTGGGCTGTCCGGCAGTCAAAAGTGCATAGCCGGAATAGAGATACGGAACGGCAAAAGCCGTATCGAACAACCCAGATCGCAGTCCGTCCGTCGTCAATCCGATCGGCTGCAGTCGATCCTCTGACAATGCTCCGGAAAAGAACGAATATCCGTCCGGCAATCGATCGTATTCCAACCGCTGCAGAAAATACGGTTCCGTCATGCCTTCCACCAAAATGTGCACGCCCCTGTGTTTTTTCTCATATGCGTCGGCCTGTGCCTGCAGCCAATCGGTTACGCTGCCGGAATAAGTGCGCTGCGTCACAATATGGTACAGCACGATCGTGCCGCTGAATTTCGGCGGGTCCCGACGATACTGCTCGGCAAAAAAATCGCGTTGCGCAAGCGGAACGAGATAGTTCGGTCCGAACACGGCTGTCAGCAGCAGCAAGATGCAAAGGAGAAGACGTCGAATTTTCATATCGCATCCTATGCGACAAACGTCGTAATCATGCCGGACAAGTCGCGTTTTTTCGGCAAAGGAGTGCGGCATGAAAAAGCAGAATCATAACAAGAAACCGATTGATGGGAGGCAACCATGGAAATCAATGCACAGAAACGCGGGCCGAAGCTGTACGTGGCGTTGTCCGGCGAACTGGATCACCACAGTGCGGACAAGGTCCGAATCATGTTAGACACGCTGCTGCACGATATTACGGTGCGGGAACTGACGCTTGACCTCGGCGGCGTAACATTTATGGACAGCGCGGGACTCGGCGTTGTACTCGGGCGGTATAAAACGATCCATCTGCGCGGCGGAAAGGTCATCGTGACCGGCGTGTCGGCTTCGATCGACCGGATCTTCCGGATGTCCGGACTGTACACACTCGTCGAACAACGGTAGGAGGCAGCTATATGACCAATATGACCGAATGTACCTTCTCTGCCCTTTCGCAGAATGAAAACTTTGCGCGTGCCGTGATCGCTGCGTTTGCATCGCAGCTGAACCCGACGCTTGAACAGCTGTCGGATATCCGGACCGCCGTGTCCGAAGCCGTGACAAATGCAATCATTCACGGCTATGAACAAAACCCGATGCGCGTCGTGACGATGCGCTGCACGATTATGGATGATTTGCTTTCGATCCGTGTACATGACGACGGCTGCGGAATCCCCGACGTTGATCTTGCACGCCGCCCGTTCTATACAACCAAGCCGGAATTGGAACGTTCCGGTATGGGGTTTTCTGTCATGGAGGCGTTTATGGACCGCGTCAGCGTTGAATCTGCGCCGAATGAAGGCACGACCGTGACCATGGAGAAGCGGATATGCCATGCCGAATGACGCGGATTTTTCGCTGCTGT
>JAUMVL010000135.1 GCA_030530185.1 Clostridia bacterium
GTTCCTCCTTCTGCTCTGTGAAAAAAGAAGAAATGTCCGTGCCGAGCGCTTCCAGGATATCCATCAGCGTCGCAATCGACGGGCTTGTAACGTCGTTTTCGAGCTGTGAGATAAATCCCTTGGTCAGCTCGGTACGCGCCGCAAGCTCCTCCTGCGTCAGGCCGAGACGAAGCCGCAGCTCACGTATCTTTCTTCCGATTTCCGGACGTCCCGATTCCATTTCTCAGCCACTCCTTTTGCAAAGTATTTCTAAACTTTCAGTTATGTTTTACTGAACCAAACTATTCCTAAACTTTACGTTTAGATTTACTAAACTTCACGCATGATATAGTGCCATAAATCGACCGAATTGTCAACCGATTTTTCCGAATTTCTTCGGAAAACTTCTGGTAAAAAGGCGCAGCATTTCGTTCGTTCGCACGGATTCGTCGTTTTTACGTTCAGTGAACCGTTTCCAACCGCTTCTTTGATGCGGCACTTGCTGTTTTTCGCCCGGTCCGATTGACTTTCCGGTCCCCTGCGGCTTATAATAAGCATGATACAAAAAGGGAGGTGCGTGTCATGCGGGATGACTTGCGGTTTCGTCCGGGCGATGCGATCGCTGCAATCGCGGTGTTGGCGCTTGCAGGCCTCCTTTTGCTTGTATGGCTTTGGCTGCCAAGGGATCGCCAAACGACCGTACAAATCTACCAGAACGGGGTTCTGATCCGTGAATTGCCGCTCGATACGGATACGTCGTTTACCGTCGGCGGCACGTATGAGAACACGATCTCAATCGAAAACGGTACCGTATCCGTCACGCGTGCAACCTGTCCCGGCGAAGATTGCGTACACACAGGAAAAGTCTCCCATGCGGGACAGAGTATTCTCTGTCTGCCGAACCGTCTTGAAGTCCGACTCTCCGGTACGCCGGAAGTCGACGAGATTGCGAGGTGATCGGATGCAGACGAAAAAACTGACGCTTTGCGCCGTGCTGACGGCTCTCGCGCTTGCGCTCGGCATTTTGGAGCGATACCTCCCGCTCTCGTTGCTGCTGCCGCTGCCCGGGATCAAGCTCGGACTTGCGAACATCGTGACGCTGTTCGCACTGTATGAGCTCGGATTGCCGTATGCTGCGGCAATCCTGCTGCTGCGCATTATGCTCGGCAGCATCTATGCAGGCAGCATTACAAGTCTTCTTTATGCGTTGTCCGGCGGAGCGCTGTCGCTCGGCGTTATGGCGATTGCCCGACGTAATCCGCACCTTTCGATCTACGGCGTCAGCGTGTTGGGAGCAGCTGCGCACAACATTGGGCAAATTCTTGCTGCATCTGCGGTGCTCGCCTCCCCTGCCGCAATGACATACCTGCCGGTGCTGCTGGCCGTATCCGTCGGAACCGGGCTCTTGATCGGCGCCGTCGCAGCCGTAATGCTGCACAGGCTGCCCACCATTCGGAGGGAGGCAAAATGAACCGAAATGTGATTTTGTTCCTGCTCTGTACTGCACTTCTGTTCGCTTGTTTCGGTTGTAATCTGCCGCGGAACCAGCGTTTTGAAAGAATCTATTACGATGTGTTCGATACGGTCACAAAGCTCTCGGGCTATGCCGAAAGCGAATCCGCTTTTGGGGAGCAAGCCGACAAAGTCTACGCCCAGCTGCACGCATACCATGTTCTGTTTGACATCTATCACGATGCCCCGTCCGGAACAAATCTGAAAGCGATCAACGACGCGGCGGGCGGCGATCCGATCGCCGTCGATCCGCAGATTATCGATCTGCTGCTTTTTGCAAAAGAGGTGGACGAACAGACGAACCACCGCGTCAATGTGACGCTCGGCGCTGTAACAAAGCTGTGGCACGATGCGCGGGAAGCCGCGCTTGCCGATCCGGAGCATGCCGTGCTGCCGGATGCGCAATTGCTCCGTGAAGCCGCTCGCCATACGGGGTTTGATAAGCTCGAACTGGACGAGTCCGCGGGGACCGTGCGGCTGACGGATCCTCTGGCCCGGCTCGATGTTGGCGCGATCGCAAAGGGATATGTCGCGCAAAAGGTATCTGAACAATTGCCGGATGGATATTTATTGAGCCTCGGCGGCAACGTCGTTGCAAAGGGAACCAAGCCGGGCGGAAGCGCGTGGACGATCGGAATTCAGAACCCGGATGAGCCGTCCGCGCTCCTGCATACCATTCGCGCTGAAAACCTTGCGATCGTCACAAGCGGCGATTATCAACGCGTGTTCACGATAAACGGCATATCCTATCACCACATCATCGATCCGGACACGCTCACGCCCGCCATGCGGTGGCGTGCCGTCACGGTACTCTGCGAGGACTCCGCCGTTGCCGATATGCTATCCACTGCGCTGTTTTTAATGGATTACGAAACCGGCTCTTCTCTTGCAAAGCGATACGGCGCTGATGCCCTTTGGATCGCGCCGGGCGGAACGGAATACCGGACAGACGGCTTCGGCGCCTATCAAAAAAACTGAACACGAAGCGAAAAGCTGTGAGCCCAAAGAAGGCTCACAGCTTTTTTCGTAAATTGTGCTTTTGTTTTAACTCAGTTCAAACGCGCCGGTATAGAGCTGATAATACTTTCCCTGCTCGGCAAGCAGCTGCTCGTGTGTGCCGCGCTCAATGATTTCACCGTGCTCCAGAACCATGATGCAGTTCGCATTGCGGACGGTGGAAAGCCGGTGCGCAATGACGAACACCGTGCGTCCCTGCATCAGCGTATCCATACCTTGCTCGATCAGCTTTTCCGTACGCGTATCGATCGAGCTGGTTGCCTCGTCTAAAATCAATACCGGCGGATCGGAGACCGCTGCCCGCGCAATCGAAAGCAGCTGCCGCTGTCCCTGGCTCAGATTTGCACCGTCGGCCACCAGTTGTGTGTTGTATCCATCCGGCAGATGCGAAATGAAAAAGTGCGCGTTGGCGATCTTTGCGGCACGGATGCACTCCTCGTCCGTCGCATCGAGCTTGCCGTAGCGGATGTTTTCCATAACCGTACCCGTAAACAGGTGCGTATCCTGCAAGACCATTCCAAGCGACGACCGAAGCGCATCCTTTTTGATTTCGCGGATCGGGATCCCGTCATAAGTGATCGTGCCGTCTGCAACATCATAAAAGCGGTTGATCAGATTGGTGATCGTCGTTTTTCCTGCACCGGTCGATCCGACAAACGCAATCTTCTGCCCCGGTTTGGCGTAAAGCGTCACATCGTTGAGCACCTGCTTCTTGCCGTCATAGGAGAAATCGACGTCCTTGAACGTGACTTCGCCGCGCAGCGGAATCAGTTCCCCGTTCCGCTTCCATGCCCACTTGCCGGTACGGCGATCGGTCTCAACAAGGCTGCCGTTTTGCGTCTCCACATTGACGAGTGTAACCGTTCCCTCATCGATCTCCGCAGGCAGATCGATCAGCGCAAAGACGCGCTCTGCGCCCGCGAGCGCTAACAGGATCGCATTGAATTGCTGCGAAATCTGGCTAATCCGGTTTGCGAACTGCCGGATGTACTGCAAAAACGCGATCAGTGCCGCACCCTGCACCAGTAATATCTGATGTCGTGCAAAGAACGTGCCCTGTGCAAGAAACGTCTCTCCTGGTATCGGCGCCGCAAGCAGGACGCCGACTGTACAGATCAGCGCATAGAAGATGTGCGACAGGTTGCTCATGATCGGGCCGACAATGTTTGCAAACGTGTTTGCATCGGTCGCGACTGTGCAAAGCTCACCGTTCATCGTGTCAAATGCTGCAAGGCCCGCCTGCTCATGGTTGAACACCTTAACGACCTTCTGGCCCTCCATCATCTCCTCGATATAGCCATTGACGCGGGAGATGACCTTCTGCTGCTTCTGGAAGTTTCTGCGGCTTCTCCCGCCGACAATCTTCATCACGTAATAGATGCAGATGCACATGACAAGTGCAACAAGGAACAATGGGATCGACAGATACAGCATCATGCCGATGTAGGCAATCAGACTCGTGGTCGAAATCAGCATCTGTGTGATCGAGTTCTGCACCATCTCACGGATCGCGTCGATATCATTCGTATAGTAGCTCATCAGCTCGCCGTGCGTGTGCCCATCGAAAAATGAGATCGGCAGCGACTGCATCTTTTCGAACATCTCTTTGCGCAGCGCGCACATGATCCGCGCCGAGCAGGTCAGCATCAGGCGATTGAACAGAAAGTTTGTAAGACACCCGATTGCATACAGCGCACCCATTCCGACAAGCAGCGCGGCATACTTGGCGGTATCGGCATTCATTTCGTCCTCGAGCACCGCAACAAGCGGATCGAGCATGTAATAGGTCAGGGTTGTTGCCGCGGAGTACAGCAAAATTCCGATCAAGGCAACGATCAGCTCCGTCTTGCAGCTGCGGTAGTATTTCATGATCCGCAGCAGCGTTTTCAAGGGGTTTTCAGCACGCTTGCCGCCCATCTTACTGTCGAACGAAGAACCTCTCGGCATTACGCACCCACCTCCTTGTTCTGCGATTCGTAGACCTCGCGATAGATCGCGGAGCGCTGCATCAGTTCGGTATGCGTACCGACATCGGATACCGTGCCATGATCGAGCACAATGATCCGGTCTGCATCCATAACGGAGCTGATGCGCTGTGCAATGATCAGTTTCGTTGTGCCCGCAAGCACCTCCCGAAGACCCTTTCGAATCCGTTCATCGGTTGCGGTATCGACTGCACTCGTCGAGTCGTCCAAAATCATGATCTTCGGATTTTTCAGAATCGCGCGTGCAATGCAAAGGC
>JAUMVL010000136.1 GCA_030530185.1 Clostridia bacterium
GAACGGATGCAGCGAATCGACATGCTGCGTTTTCAAAAGGCGGAAATCGATCGGGTTGCGCCCGCAGAGGGGGAGGAAGAGGAGCTTGAGACACGTCGAAACGTGCTTCGGAACGCCGAGGAGATCATCGACGGATTGAACACGGCTTACGAGGCTTTGTTTTCCGACGGCGGCGCGTTGGCTGCTTTGTCCGATGCACGGAATGCTTTGCAGTCGATCGGACGTTACGATCCGGCTTATCAGGCACTTTCCGACCGAACGGACGAGTCGTATTATACGATTGAAGATGTGGCGTATTCCTTGCGTGATGCGCGTACCGATTTCAGCTTCGATCCAAACGAACTGGAGACGATCGAATCGCGTCTTGCCACGTTGCAGATGCTGAAACACAAGTACGGAGCAACGGTTGCGGAGATTTTGGAATATCGGGACAGGATCGTCGAGGAGCTCACAGTCCTGACAGACCACGACAATCAGGTAGAGACAAAGGAGAAGGCATTTCAGAGCGCGTTGAAGGCTTTCCAAGCGGCAAGCGAACAGTTATCCCTAAAGCGAAAAACAGCGGCAAAAACGTTGTGTGACGCGACTCTTCGGCAATTGAAAGACATGGGCATGCCAAATGCCTGCTTTGAAACGGCGTTCCAAACGATCCCTGCAAGCGAGCTGTCGGAAAACGGTATGGATGCTGTTGAGTTTCTTCTTTCTGCGAACCGCGGAGAACCCGTCAAGCCACTCACAAAGGTTGCTTCGGGCGGCGAGATTTCGCGTATCATGCTTGCAATGAAAATTGCACTGTCCGATGCGGATCGCATCGAAACGCTGATCTTTGATGAGATCGACACCGGCATTTCCGGCATGGTGGCCAATGCGGTTGCTCGAAAGATGCATGAGCTGTCGCAGCGGCATCAGATCCTCTGCGTCACGCATCTGCCGCAAATAGCGGCACATGCCGACGTACAGTATGTTGCAAGCAAGGTGTCCGACGAGCAATCGACCCGCAGCAGTACGCGACGGCTCAATGAATCGGAGCGAGCGCAGGAGCTTGCGCGAATCATGGGCAGCGGAACGGATGATGCCGAAGCGCTCGCGCATGCAAAGCGGTTGCTTTCCGAAGCAAAGGACGATTGTCAATAAGCAAACAAAGAGAAAGGCGAAGCATTTACATGCCTCGCCTTTTCGTTATAACAGGTTTTGCTTCCAGTTCAGTTTGTACTGTTGAATCATTCGCAGGGCTGTTTCCATGGCTTCGATCGAGTAGACATCCTTCGGTCGATGCGCGTCCGCTCCGATAACAACATCATTGCCGACTTCGCCGACAATCCGCCAAAAGTTCTCATTCGGATACCAGCGATGATCCCGTATTCCGAGCAGATTGAGCTCAAGCGGGAGGGAGACAGCCTTTGCTGCTTCACAGAGCCGCCGCATTTCCGTTTCATACAATTCGGAATCGGTATCGCGATACCGAATCAGATCGGGATGTGCAAGATACAGAAAGATACCGGTTTGCATCGCTTCGATGGTCTGATCCACATATCGATGCAGAATATCGGGATCGGCCGTCTCGTTGCCGCTGTAAATCCCTTCATATTCGTTGCCGACAAAGTGCTGCCCGAGCAGAAAGTAATCAAACGGATACGCCGCGGTCAGCTGTTTCCATTCGGAGAAGAATTCCGGATAGTATTCGACCTCTAAACCGAGCAGGATCCGAAGATCGGAACGATATGTCTGCTGCAGCCGCAGAACGGACTCCACGTAATCGTCGAGCTGCTTGCATGTCATTCGGGTATGCGAACAATATCCGTTCGTAAACGGATAGGGGGTATGATCGGAAAACCCGACCGTTTCATACCCGGCTTGAATCGATTGCTCGATATACTGCCGATCCGTTCCTATTGCATGCCCGCATCGCGCGGTGTGCATGTGGTAATTGTGGGTCAGCAGGACCGGCTTATGCTTCTTTTGAATCATCATCATCAAATTCGAATGCGGACGAAGGGAGGGAGGCGTTCCCGGTTCTGGCCTGCTGCTTCGCTTTTGCAGCCTTTTCCTTGTCGGTGAACTGATTCATCAGAATGAACAGTCCGACAACCAGAAGGATTGCAAGGCCCATCATGACCCAGGTTACGATCTGAGAAGCACGGTAAGAAATTGCGGCACGCAGCTTGGCATACGTTTCGTTTTGCCCCGGCTGTGTTTCGCCGAGCCCCAGATAGAGCGGGTTTCCGGAGCTATCCGTAGCAGCCTCGGCAAAGGTCGGCGTTTCGCCTTCCGGAATCTCCGGCTGATCGAGCGTTGAGAAAACTGCGGACATCGCGTTGTAGCCATATAAACCGTTGATGTTGGCATCGGTGTCTTTGATGTTTCCCTTTGCGTCGATGCGATCGGCAAAGTAAGTTGAAAAATCATCGCCGAACCGATAGGCAACATCCGAGTAGACGACATTCTGGAATGCAGACGTGAGCGCCATGATCAGCATGATGATTCCGAGTGTCAGATACAGCGGACGAAGCAGCTTCAGAAACTGCGGAATCTTCTCTTCGAGAATGTTTTCGACGGAAAAAAGCTTCCCTTTGCCGGTAAAGGCGCTGTACAGCACATAAGCCGCAATTGCAAACAGAATCAGAGTAAACAGAAAATTCATAAAGAACTCCTTTGCGGATTACAGGTTTTTGAGTTTCGGACCCTGTGCGGAATCCTCCACCGCAAACCCCATTTCCTTCAATTGATTTCGGATGGCGTCGGCACGCGCCCAATCCTTCGCTTTGCGTGCAGCCGTGCGCTCGGCAAGCAAATCCAGTGCTTCCTGCGGAAAAGCTTGTTCCTTCGATTTTTGCAGAAGTCCAAGCACGCCGGCAAGTTCCGCATATCGATCCGAAACGGCTGAAATCTCCTTGCTGCTGTGCGGTTCGGTCGCAAAGATGTTGACAAAGCGGGCAAAGTCGAACAGAACACCGAGCGCATCCGCCGTGTTCAGATCGTCATCCATTGCTTCGTTGAACCGATCGCGGAATGTATCAAGCTGCTGCATAAGATCGGGCGTATTGACCGTTTCGTCCTTTGGGGTTTGGGCAAGGCGTTCCTTTGCCGTACGCAGACGGGCAAGGGAGGTGACCGCCTGATCCATCAATTCGCGGGAGAAGTTCAGCGGGTTGCGGTAATTTGCGCCAAGCATGAACATGCGAACAGCTTCGGGATCGTATTGTTTGGTAATATCACGTACCGTAAAGAAATTCCCGAGCGACTTACTCATCTTTTGATTATCGATGTTGATGTAGCCGTTATGCATCCAGTAGTGGACGAACGGTTTTCCGGTTGCCGCTTCGCTTTGAGCAATCTCGTTTTCATGATGCGGGAAAATCAAATCCATACCGCCGCCGTGAATATCAAATGTCGGGCCGAGAATCTTCATGCTCATCGCGGAGCATTCGATATGCCAGCCGGGACGTCCTTCGCCCCACGGGGACGGCCAGCTCGGTTCGCCGGGCTTTGCGCCCTTCCAAAGCGCAAAGTCAAGCGGATCGCGCTTCACATCGGTCGGGTCGATGCGGACACCGTTTTCCATGTCGTTGATATCCTGCCCCTTGAGCTTGCCGTAGCCCGGATAGCTGCGCACGGAAAAGTAGACATCCCCGTTTTCCGCAGGATAGGCATGCCCTTCGTCAATCAGCTCCTGTACCAGCTCAATGATGTCATCGATGTGTTCGGTTGCGCGGGGATTGAACGTGGAACGCTCGATTCCAAGCGCATCAGCGTCGGTGAAGTATTCCTGAATGAACTTTTCGGCAAGAACGGGAACCGTTGTGTGTTCGGCGTTTGCGCGGCGAATCAGCTTATCGTCGATATCGGTGAAGTTCTGCACATACGTCACTTGATAGCCGCGATATTCGAGATAGCGGCGGAATGTATCGAACACAATCAAGGGACGCGCATTGCCGATATGGATAAAATCGTACACGGTCGGGCCGCATACATACATCGAAACCCGTCCCTCATGAATCGGGACGAACGGTTCTTTTTTTCTGGTCATCGTATTATAAATCTGCATAGTGCACCTCCAAACTAAAATTATATCATACTTAGCGTATAAATCAAAATAGTTTTCTGCCGATCCTTCAAATTTTTTTTTGAAAAGAAAGTCGATATCATCGTACCGAAACTCATTGGACTTGTCAAGTATGCCGGGAAAGTTCTGCCAATTTTTGCTGTAGGATTTGACGAAACGGGATGAATCGGTTATACTGTAAACGGAGTATATTGGGACGAAGAAAGGACCCCTTTCATGAAAAAACGAATTCTTTCCCTCCTTGCGGGAATTCTTGCTGCTTTTCTGCTGCCCCTCGGTTCCGTGGCGGAGCAGGGAACCGCAAAACTGTCCGCAGATCCGAAGGAAGCGCAGCTCAACGAAACGGTTGCGATTTCCGTTTCCGTTTCGTCAGGAGCAGCGAGCGGAGAAGCGCTGAATACTTTGCGCGCGGTCGTAACGTATGACCCGAACGCGTTGTCCTATGGCGGCTTCGAATTGAAAAATGAGGAAACCCGCACAACATCTGTTGCGTCCGATGCGGTTTGGGGCGTTCGGGAAACGAAAGCCGGCACGATCGAATTCGCCTTTGCAAACGCGTACGGCTGTGAGGATGGTTTTCTTCTAACTTTACTATTCCAGGCGAAAAAAGACGGCGTTTATACCATATCCTTACAGGAAGGCGAGT
>JAUMVL010000137.1:0-1588 GCA_030530185.1 Clostridia bacterium
AGATCAGATGGTAGAAGACGAATGAACCGAACAATGAAATATGGCTGGATCGCAGGTTTGCTGGCGTTTGCAATGTTAATCAGCGGTTGGTGTACAGTCGCCGTGGCGGATGAAAACAGCCCGTATCTGACGGGGACTTTTACCCTGCCATCAAATCGGGAACATTCTGTGCAGAATTTGACAGACGATAATGACCGAACACGATTGACATTGACCTCCGGACAAAGCATGGATGTTGAATGGAACGGTGAGGCGGAGGGCATTCTGATTTGTTGGTACAATACCGACAATCGCGTAACAATCTCCTTGTTCGACGAGATGGAAGGCATACTCCGAAAAACCGAGTATAGAGAAACACCGTACCGGATGTTTATTCCGGCAGCCGGTGCGCGGAAGCTTACAATTACTTGCGAAAAAAACAATATGGCAAGCATCTGCGAGCTTCGTATCTGCAGGGCGGGATATGTTCCCTCCTGTGTAACAGAACAGCCTGATTGGGATCTGATGCTTGTGTTGTCGAGCACATCCGAGGAAACAGATCTGCTCGGCGGCCTGTTGCCGCTTTATGCCGGTGAACACGGCATTCGAACCGGTGTAATCTATATAGGAATCGATTATGGCTATCGCGTGCAGGAAGCATTTCGCGCTCTACAGACGATGGGGCTGGATATCACTCCCGTTTTTTTGCGAATGGATGAACAGGCGACATGCAGCATCGATCGAATGGGTTATTTTTGGTCGGAAAACAAACTGAAGGAGCAGCTTGTCGGGCTGATGAATCGTTATCGCCCAAAAGTTGTCGTGACTTGCGATCCGGACGATACGGTTTCAATGGTTCGTGCGCCGTATACAGCTCGCCTGATGGATTCAATCATCAGGCAATACAGCCAACGGGGAGAGCTGTCCGTGCAGAAATTCTATCAATTGTCCGATAAAGGGACAACGCATATGAACTGGACGACACCGCTGGTGACTTATCAGGGAAGAACCGCTCAGGAAGTTGCCAAAGCCGGATATGCATGTTATCAGACAGAATCCTCCTACGGAACGATCATTCCAAGCAGCACAACATTCCGACTTGCTTACAGTTCTGTCGGCGAAGACGTACTTTGCAACGACTTGATGGAGCACATAGACCTGGACACCCTGCTTGTTTATCAGGTTCCGACGCCGACACCGATGCCAACGCTGACTCCAACCGTGATGCCGACGGAAGAACCGATCGTGGAGCCGACCGATTCTCCGGCATCGACGCCAAGTCCGAAAGCCCATTCAACGATTGTTCCGACGGAAGAAGCATCGACTGTATCGCTGACACAGCAGCAGACGACATCGACCGGATGGGGCTATCTGTGGATTATACTTGCGTTACTTGCGATTGTCGGTGGAATTGTTTTTGTAATACAAAAAAAGTTCACGTTTGCAATCATAGCGGGATGTATCGCAATCATGCTCTTGCTGCTAGGAATTCGGACGATGCGGGCGCCGTCCGGCGAAGGGGAACTGAAAAAAGGTACAGAACAGGAACAGCCTGTAAAACCGACTGATTCTCCCACTGCAGAGCCGACTGAGAAACCGACTGAGAAGC
>JAUMVL010000137.1:1598-4704 GCA_030530185.1 Clostridia bacterium
AGTGGCAATCTCACTCCTGATGTTCCTCCGCAAGAACAGCCGGAAGAGAAACCGACTGAGAAGCCGACCGAAAAACCGACGACAATCCCAACTGTGGAGCCAACGGCAACACCTGATCCGACCGCGCAGTACTACCGGCAACCGGGTGAAGCGGATGAAGTCATTGTTTCGAATTATGAAGATGGACATTGGGAATACCGGACGGATACATTGTCAATTTTGATCGATCGGACCGAATTTCAGCTAAATGGACATCCGCAATGCAAGTATGTAGCACACATTCGGATGCGGGAAATCAACAGTTTTCGAGCGGCGGTGTCTTCCAATTACGATAAAGCGACTGCTGCCGAGCCGCCATGGCGATTGGCGCGAAATTACCGAGCGGTGCTTGCAATTACGGGAGACAACCTAAACAATGCCGAGGAATCATTGAAGGGGGTTTTGATTCGCAATGGGAATCTGTATTCCGACCGAAACGGAGCAGAAACGCTGCTGATCGATGACGATCTGACAATGAGAATTTTACCAAAGGGAGAGATTTCAGGGGTCGATCTTCTTGACCGTGGCGTATTGAATACGTTCAGCTTCGGCCCGGTACTTGTTGAAAACGGGAAGGTGAATCCGGAAGTAGGAAGCCATCGGATTGCATGGGGTAATCCGCGATGTGGTATCGGATATGTTGCGCCCGGACACTTTGTCGCAATCGTGACGGATGGACGCGACGCCAGACGTGCATACAACCTGCGCCTCGAGGAATTTGCTGAACTGTTTGCGGAACTTGGTGTTGAGTGCGCATACAATTTGGATGGGGGCTCATCTGCGGCGATGGTATTTATGGGCGAGCACATCAATTGGCATTCCGGCGATCCGCAGCGAACGTGGGCAGATGCCTTGGTTTGGGGTTATTCCCGCCAGGTTCCGCTCGTGACGGATCCAATCGTGCATACCGGAGATGGGGGTGTTTACTGATGAAGGGCGGATGGATTCTTGCTTTATTATGTTTGATGTGCATTGCTTGTACACGAACACAGACTGTTTTCACGCCTGCCGTTCCGACGGATGCCTTCATGACAATTGAACCGAAACCCGTTGTGGATCAAACTCCGACTCCGACACCTGAGCCGGATGAATATGTCGCTGCGCCAGAGGAAAGCTGGGATGAGATACAAAATATGCTTCGCAAGTACCCATCGATCCGGATACTCGATCTTACTGCATGCGGCTCACTGACGGTCGAGCATGCCGAGGAACTGGCAGCGCTTTCACTGGACGAGGTACGGTTTACAACCGATTATTGCGGTACGACAGTGATGGATACAGATACGGTGTTTGTTCCCAAATCCATGGAACCAAGGGAGTCTTTTCCACTGTTAAATCTTCTTCCGCATCTTGAGATGATTGATCTTACGGCATTAAGGTGTACACCGGAGCAGATCACTTCGCTTCAGAGAGCATTCCCGGAGGTTATAATAGATTGGCGATATCTGCTTTGCGGGATTGAAGTCGGGCCGGACACCGAAACTTTGAACTACAACAATCAATCGTTAACCAATTCTCTGGAAGAGTTCTACCGAGTTTTACCTCTTTTGCGTAAACTGAAATCCTTGGAAATGTGCGGATGCGGAATTGGAAACGGTGAGATGGATGCATTGCGGACAGCATTTCCTTCAGCAGGAATTGTCTGGTCAATTCAGACACCGCATTGGACGGTGCGAACCGATGCTGATCATTTTGCAACATGGCGTATTATTTCAACCGATGAGAACGGCAAGATTCTTGAGGCAAGAAATATTTCCTTTCAGACAAATGCGGATTTGGATTGGTTAAAATACTGTCATGATCTCGTTGCGCTGGATGTCGGACACAACATGTTAACTGATTGCGAGTTTGTGCGGAACATGCCGAAACTGAAGTATCTCATTCTTGCGGACAATCGCATCTCCGATTTGTCACCTGTGGCAGAATTGAAAAATCTCAAGTTTCTTGAAATTTTCGCCAACCCGATTGAGGATTTGTCTCCATTGTCTGGCCTTACCGAGTTACTGGACCTCAACGCATGTGGTTGTTATATCTCAGATCTGTCGCCACTGGATGACCTTCCGATCGACCGTCTGTGGCTAACGCCGTACGCTTTTGACGATTCGAACAAAGCACGAGCCGACTTTTTATCCAAGCATCCCGATTGCACAGTCGTGTTTATAGGAGATAAAGACTTTACAGGGTACGGATGGCGCTACCATGAGCGATACGCGGAATATCGCTACGCGCTTGGACGGGCAAAACCTTGAATGGAAGAGATCCTTTTCTTGGCGACCGACCGGTTTGACCAAAATGAATCAGTTCTTGTCCCAAATAAATTCATAGCTCGTGCAAGGATAGTGAACTGGGAAGAATCTCTTTTTCAAAGCGCAAAAAAACCGTGTCGCGCCGTTGACACGCTCCGTGGAATTCTGCTATAATAGCAAATGGTAGATAAGGGCTTTTTTGTCCCTATATCAAATAAACAGGAGGATTTTGTAAATGGCTAAAACCATGACGATTGACGGCAATACCGCTGCGGCGCACGTAGCGTATGCGTTCAGCGATGTTGCTGCGATCTACCCGATCACCCCTTCGTCCCCGATGGCGGAGGTCGCAGATGAATGGGCTGCCAACGGCAGACTGAATCTGTTTGGACAAAAGGTCCGCATCGCCGAGATGCAGTCCGAAGCAGGCGCAGCGGGCGCGGTTCACGGCTCGCTGAAAGCAGGCGCTCTCACGACGACGTTCACGGCGTCGCAGGGCTTGCTGCTCATGATCCCAAACATGTACAAGATCAGCGGCGAGCTGCTGCCCGGCGTGTTCCACGTTTCCGCCCGTGCACTGGCTGCGCATGCGCTGTCGATCTTCGGCGATCACAGCGACGTTATGGCTTGCCGTCAGACCGGCTTTGCGATGCTGGCGAGCAATTCCGTTCAGGAAGCGCACGACATGGCGCTGGTTGCGCATCTGTCCACGCTGAAGGCTTCCGTTCCGTTCCTGCACTTCTTCGACGGCTTCCGCACCTCTCACGAGATCCAGAAGATCGACGCGATCGATCCGAAGAACAACTACGAAGAGATCCGCT
>JAUMVL010000138.1:0-4295 GCA_030530185.1 Clostridia bacterium
GTCAGGTTCAGTAAGCGGGAAAGCAGCGACGCGCCCATTTCGCTGACCGTGGTGCGGACCGGGTGTCCGCCCTCGCCGTACACGTCCCAGAAGCGGACCGGGAAACGCGTATAAGGAAACGTTGCGGGATCGATCCCGAGCTTTGTCAGCCGCTTTTCAAGCGAACTGTTGGTCTCGCCGCTTTTGCAGCAGCCGGAAAGATCCCCTTTTACATCGGTCAAAAACACCGGAACGCCAAGCGCGGAAAAGGATTCCGCCATCACTTTGAGCGTGATTGTTTTTCCGGTTCCGGTTGCGCCGGCAATGAGACCGTGGCGGTTCGCCATCGCGGGCAGAATATAGGCTTCCTGTTCACCGACTCCGACAAGGATCTTTCCGTCCTTCAGCATGGTACAATGTCTCCTCTTGTTTGGTCAGAATAAAAACGTTACGCTTTCGGAAGTTCGCTCGTGCAGTGCGGGCAGCGAGTTGCTTCCTCGTGAATCTCGCTGAAGCAGTACGGGCAGAGACGCGGCGCTTTTTCCGGTTCGGGAGCAGGCTCTTCCGCCTTCTTCAGTTCCTCGGCCTTCTTGCGCGCCATATTGACCGCCTTGACAACGAAGAAGATGCACAGCGCGACGAGCAGGAAGTAGATAATCGCCGAAATGAACGCGCCGTAGTTCAAAACGGCTGCACCCGCTTCTTTCGCGACTTCGACGCTTGCGTACTGATTGCCGTCGAGCGAAACAAACCACTGCGAAAAGTCCGCAGCGATCAGCTTGCCGATCAGCGGCATCAAGACATCGTTGATCAGGGACGTAACGATGGCACCGAATGCGCCGCCGATGATGACACCGACCGCCATGTCAAGCACATTGCCCTTGAACGCAAAGGTTTTGAATTCATCCCATAGTTTCTTCATGATTGTATCTCCTTTTCTTGTATTGGAAAACGTTTCCGTTTGTTCCCTATCGGTTGATCAGCCGTGCAATGACGGCTCGATGCACGCGCATGGCGCCTTTCGGACAAAACTCCTGGCAGCAGAAGCATTTGATGCATGTTTTCCGGTCAATGACCGGCAGCTTCTTTTGCATCGTGATGGCCTTAGCCGGGCAAACCTCGGCACATTTTGCGCAGCCGATGCAACTGCGCGGATCCACCTGCGGGCGCGAACCGAGCGCCGCCGTCAGAACGCCTCGCTTGATCCTTCCCCACGCGGTTGCGGTGTCGGAAAACAAGGTGCTGTTGTGATTTTTCAACACCTGAAAATCCGTCAATCGGAGGGATTCCCAATCTCCGAGAATCGTGACCTGCTCGAATGATTCCGGCAGATACGCGCGCCGCCTTGCCGCCTGCAAGGTCGGAACATCCTCGATGTCGAGGCCGATCAACCTGGCGCTGACCCAGTCAAGAAGATGCGGATTCTTCGACGCAAGCAGTGCATGAAGCGGTCTCGGCGATCCCTGCGTCGGTCCGTTTCCCTCCATTGCAACAATGCCGTCGCATAGATGCAGAACCGGCTTGAAATAGTCTCCGATGTCCAGAATCATATCCGCAAAATCATTCGGATTCGGATACCGATAATGATACTCGGGCTTGAGGATTCCCGGAATCGTTCCGAACAGATTTTTGACGGCATTGGAAAGACCCATCATGCCGTGCGATTTCAATTTGGAAAAGTTGATGATCGCATCGCAGGAATCCAGCCATCCGGTGTAGCGGAACGATTTTGCCTGAACCGCGCTCAAAAAGCTCGCTTCCTTCTCGGAAAAATCCTGGTTCAGCGCTGCGCCTGCTTTTGCAACCGTCTCCAATCCGCAAACCGCATAGATATGGTTCATATACGATGCGGTCCACGGTCTGCCGCCGCTGTCGCCGACGACGACTGAAGCGCCGCGTTCCATCAGCAGTTCGGTCAAAGCGGCAAGAACCGTCGGGTGTGTCGCAACGGCGCTCTCGGGTTTTGCCGGCGCGACCAGATTGGCCTTGATTCCGACGCGCATGCCGGGTCGGAGGAAGTCGAACCCATTGACCCGCTCGATGGCGGTCAAGAGGGCCGCTTTGACCGATTCCTTTTCATATTCATCGCAGCGGACAACAGCTACCGGTTCATTCATATTGGATCAAACTCCGTACCAAACGAATTTCATCCGCATATGCGGAGAGCTCCTCGTGCGGGGTTTCGAGGCAGAACGGCAGCTTGTTCAGAGCCGGATGATTGACGATGCGCCGAATTCCCTCCAAGCCGATTTCCCCCGCGCCGATCGCTGCATGACGATCCTTGTGCATCCCGCAGCCGAATTTGCTGTCGTTGAGATGAATGTATTTCAGCTTGTCCAAGCCGATGATCCGATCAAATTCCGTCAGAACCCGGTCCGGATCGGATGCGATATCGTATCCGGCGGCAAACACATGGCACGTATCAAGGCAAACGCCGACTTTTTTCCGCTGTGCAATTCGATCGATCATTTCACGGATTTCTTCGAAGGTTCCGCCGATCTCACTTCCCTGTCCCGCCATCGTTTCGAGCAGGACCGTGCCGGAAAAGGACGTTTCCGAAAGGACCTCGTTCAAAAGCGCAGAGGTCTTTTCAATGCCGATCTTTGTTCCTTGTCCGACATGGCTGCCGGGATGCAGGTTGTAAAGCGGCAGATGCATCGACTCGATACGGGCAAGGTCCCCCATCAGCGCAAGCTTTGCAAAATCCCGCACCTCATCCTTCTCTGCGCACGGATTCAGTGTGTAAGGCGCATGGACCAGAATCGGCGCAAACGACTGCTCGTTCAGATACGACGTGAATGCGTCTGCATCCTGCCTGTCAAGCGGTTTGGCCTTAGATCCGCGTGGATTGCGGGCAAAAAACTGAAACGTGTCGCCGCCGAGCAGAACGGACGTTTTTGCCATATTCCAAAGGCCCTTTGCCGGCGAAAGATGACAGCCGATATGCAGCATCGTCATACGGTTCCTTTCTTTTGCGCTTCCTTCCACGCTCTTGCGCGCGCCTCTGCTTTGGCGGCCAAAGCGGCCCGCTTGGCCGCCTTGAATGCGGCAAGCTCGTCGATCTCCTTCTGCGGAATATCGGAAAGCAGCTGTGTTTTCAGATCGTGCACGCGTGCGTACATCAGCTCGTTGAGCTTTTGAATCTTCTCGGCGTCCGGCGCACCGTCGATGATGCTTCGAACATCGATCGGGTCTCCGATCGCCATGCGGATCGGTCGAAAGCATTTGTAAAGGCCGAAGATGTAAACGGGATCGACCGGCGCACCGGTCTGCAATGCCCTCCAAGCCGTACCGCCCTTAAACGGCTGCATTTCATCGTCAAAGACAAACCGTCCTTCCGGAAAAACAAGCAAGCACTGATCGTTTCGCAGCAAATCAACGCAGTTGTTGAAGCTGCGGATATCCAGCTTGGTGCGATCCACGTCGACGAACAGCATCCGTTTACGGATCCAGCGTGCAAGCTTTGACGGGCCGAGCACCTCGACCGCCGCCAACGCATGCAGTCTTCTTTTCCAGAAGGTGAGAATCAACGTTACCGGATCCATCCACCATGTATGGTTGGAAATCACAACGGCACGCCCGCGGATGCGCGGCATTTTGCCCTCTTTGTTGCAATATTTGATCTTCGGCGGCTGTGTCAAATACAGGATCGGAATCCAGGTGAACTTCACAAAGTCATACAGCCAATACTTCGGATGAATCGAACGAAAAATCGAAGCCAATTTGTTCATTTTACGGTTCATACTCCCTGCGTCCGTCGTATGTGCGATAAGCGGACGGATGCATTCCTTCATTTGGTTCATAGTATAGCATGTCCGGGCGGCGTTTGCAAGAAATACCGTCCGGCTCAAGAGGCGTTACTTTCGATACTCGGAATCGTACTGCGTCCCGTAAACATGATGGATGATCGACCAGATATAGGCGTACGCTTCCGTGCGAGGTTGGAACGCAGATCGGTTCTGATAGGCAATGTATCCGATGCTGCGGTGGACCGTTCCGCCGTACAGGGTGATTGACTGTCCCTTTGCATCGGAAAGGATCAGATACGGGCGCATGGCAAGATCGGGAATGCACTGATCGTCCGTAAACCCTACGAGAACGTTCGTATACTGGGTCATGCCGTTTGCCGTGCGGAATACCGGATCGGCCTTGCCCTTCCGATAGGCATACGCTTTCTTGGCCGCGGAGGACTGATTCGTCAGCGACGCGCCCATAAGCTCCGCATCCCATCCGACGACTGTTCCGTATTCCTCCAATGTATATCCTAAGATGCCCTTGCCGACGAGCTGCTTTTTCTTCTCGGTCGGAATCCCCGT
>JAUMVL010000138.1:4305-4690 GCA_030530185.1 Clostridia bacterium
AATCATTCGGATGCCCTTCGTTCCGGTGATGCGGATCGAACTGCCCGCGTAGGACAGCAGGTTGTCAAAGGCCGTCATGCGCTTTGCCGTCAGCACGCCGTTTACGGATTCAACGATCCACACGCGCATCGACGTCGGATAAATCGTATGCACATCCTTGGACGAAGCGTTTTGATAGGTATATTCGGTCACCACCGAGGCGGATGCGGACAGCGGCAAAACGACCTGATTGCCGTTTGTAACCGGATAGGTTACGCCGTCCACATCGACGGATGCGCCGCTCGGCAGTGCGTCGGCCGGGAACTGGAGAATCTGTACGGTCGTTTCCGTCGGGCTCGGGACCGATGTGGGGCTCGGCGTTTCCGTCGGGTTCGGGGCCGATGTG
>JAUMVL010000139.1 GCA_030530185.1 Clostridia bacterium
CTTCTCGATGCTGATTAAGCAGGGCGTTGCCTGCGCGGTCGAGGGCGACATCAAGGTTTCCATGGCCATGAGCATCTTAAAGACGATCTCCGGCATGGGGCAGCTTTCCGAAATGTATTCGATCGACTTCAACGAGGACATCTGCATCATCGGCCATTCCGGCTCCGGAGACGCCGATATTTCGGCGAAAAAGCCGACAATGAAGATCGTTCCGGTGTTCCACGGAAAGACCGGCGGCGGCTATCTCACGCAGTTCTATCCGCATCTCGGCCCGGTGACGTATCTCGGCATCACGCAGGACCGCGACGGAAAGTTCAAGTTTGTCGTGGCCGAGGGCGTCAACGAGGAGGGGCCGATCTTCACGTTCGGCGATACGAATATGCGCACGCGCTTCACCTGCGGCGCGCGGGAATTCTGCAACAAGTGGAGCGAGGCGGGCCCGACGCACCACATGGCGGCGGCATCCGGACGGCACATCGACACGATTCTGAAGGTCGCCAAGATCTTCAACGTTCCGGTTGACATCATCACGCGATAAACATTCAGAAAGGATATGCATATGAAAGACATTTTGACAGCACCGTTTGTGGTGGAGATGATCCGCACCACGACCAACATGTACGCCCACGGATGGGACGAGCGCAACGGCGGCAACATCAGCCTGCTGCTCGACGAAGCCGAGGTGAAGGAGTACCTCGATCCGTCGAAGGTTCTCCGCACTTATGAGACCGGTTTTTCGGCCCCGAGCCTTGCGGGAAAGTATTTCCTTGTCACCGGCACCGGCAAGTATTTCAAGAACGTCCAGTACGCGCCGGACGTGAACCTCGGCCTTTTGCGCATCAGCGCGGACGGCGAGCATGCGGACCTTTTGTGGGGCTATGCCGACGGCGGCAAGTTCACGAGCGAGTTCCCGGCGCACATGATGAGCCATGTCGAGCGGTTGAAGGTCGATCCCGAAAACCGCGTCGTCATGCACTGCCATCCCGCGAACCTGCTTGCCATGACCTACGTGCATGACCTCGATGAAATCGCGTTCACCCGCACGCTGTGGCAGATGTGCACCGAGTGCATCGTCGTGTTCCCGGACGGCGTCAACGTGCTGCCGTGGATGCTCTGCGGCACAAACGAGATCGGCATCGCAACCGCCGAAAAGATGCAGACCGCGCGGCTCGTGGTTTGGGCCCAGCACGGCATCTACGGCGCGGGCAAGGACCTCGACGAGACGTTCGGCCTGATCGAGACCGCCGAAAAGGCCGCCGAGATCTACATGAAGATCGCGCACCTGCCGCTCGTCAACACGATCACCGACGATCAGATGCACGAGCTCGAAGCACGCTTCCACGTCAAAGCCCGTCCCGGCTACCTGTCCTAACGGATTTCACATATAACAAATACGTTATATCCATAAAATAATATTATAAAAGGAGTTTGAAACAGCATGGCAGATCGTATTGTACTGAACCCCATTTCCTATCACGGACACGGCGCGATTGAAAACATCGTCCCGACGCTTAATGCGCGCGGCTGCAAGAAGGCATTTGTCGCCACCGACCCCGGTCTTTTGAAGTTCGGCGTGACCAAGAAGGTGACCGACCTTTTAGACGCGGCCGGCTTCCCGTATGCAGTCTACAGCGACATCAAGCCGAACCCCACGATCGAGAACGTTCAGACCGGTGTTGCGGCGTTCCGGGCGGCCGAAGCGGACTGCATCATCGCAATCGGCGGCGGCAGCGCGATGGACACCTCGAAGGCGATCGGCATCATCATCAACAACCCCGCGTTTGCGGATGTCAGAAGCCTTGAGGGCGTCGCTCCGACCAAGAAGCATGCCGTGTTTACGATCGCGGTTCCGACGACCGCCGGTACCGCGGCGGAGGTGACGATCAACTACGTCATCACCGACGTCGAAAAGAAGCGCAAGTTCGTCTGCGTCGATACGAACGACATCCCCGAGGTTGCCGTCGTCGATCCCGATATGATGAGCTCGATGCCCAAAGGTCTCACGGCTTCGACCGGTATGGACGCGCTGACGCACGCGATCGAGGGCTACATCACCAAGGGACACTGCGCGATCAGCGATATGTTCCATCTCGAAGCGATCCGCCTGATCAGCAAGTCGCTTCGCGGCGCGGTTGCGGGCACGCCAGAAGGCAGAGAGGGCATGGCGCTCGGTCAGTATATCGCAGGCATGGGCTTTAGTAACGTCGGTCTTGGCATCGTGCACAGCATGGCGCACGGCCTGTCCGCTCTGTATGATACCCCGCACGGCGTCGCCTGCGCGATCCTGCTGCCGGTCGGTCTCGAATACAACAAGCCGGTGGCCGGCGAGCGCTACCGCGCGATCGGCAAGGCGATGGAGGTTCCCTACATCGATTCGATGAACGACGCCGAGGCCGCCGATGCGACGATCGCGGCGGTCAAGCAGCTGTCCAAGGACGTCGGCATTCCCGAAAACCTCCACGGCATCCTCAAGGAGGAGGACATCCTGTTCCTGTCCGAATCCGCATTTGCGGACGCGTGCCGCCCGGGCAACCCGCGCGACACCTCCGTCGAGGAGATCGTCGAGCTCTACAAGGGCCAGATGTAAGCCGTCCGGCAAACGCATTCTCACAGCGCAAAAGAGTCCCGAACCGATCGGGGCTCTTTTTTGACGGATAGAATTGTGTATAAAGTGTATAATTCGTATCTGTGATTTGGAAGAAGGTTCTTTTTATACAGATTATACACTTTTCTATCCATCAAAAAGTTTTGTCAGATAAACACCGCGATCCGTTTGCCCGAAACGATCCGGATGCGGAGCGTTGGTAAACTCCATAGAAACCCCTTTCTCCTTTAAGCGCAACCGGACGCGATCGAGGATCGGCTTGATGTATCCCGTTCCGAAACAGGCCGGAAACTGCTTGCGCAGCGACTTATACGCATAGAACGCCTTGGGCGTGTCCTGCGAGGCGACAAGGGAGAGGAGCGCGTCCAAGATCGGTTCGGCCTGCGTCACGTTCAGCTGCATCTGATTGAGATACTGGGCAAGCGTCCCCTTGCTCTGCAGCGCGCCCTCCAAAAGCTCGCGCGTCAGCGGTGAAAAGCCGAGCCATCGGATTCCGTCGTCGCACAGTGCAAAGGCAAGCGACGCGCCGTAGGCCGCGTAGTTCGATTTGGTCTGCACGAGCACACGCCGGTTCGGGTTCGTTCCGGTCTCGTCGCCGGTCACGCGGAGCACGCTGCGGCTTGCGTTGATGATGTCCACCGAGCCGAGCGCAAGATTGTTTGCGTTGCCGTCGGCAGTACGCTTGCTCACATGCGACACGATCACGATGCTGCACGCGCAGGCCTTGGCGATCGCCGCAAGCCGGTGCATGACGGGACGCACAATGTTCACGCGGTTGAGGTCGATGTCCCCGACAAACGCATGCAGCGGGTCGATCACGACCAGCTTTGCCCCGGCGCTTTTGATCAGGTCAATCAGCTCGTCGCCCGCCGAATCGGCAAGGTTCAGCCCCACCGACGCCGCATCGTCCAGGATATGGATGCAGCACAGGTTTGCCTTGGCCGCTTCCAGCCGCTCGCGAAAGATCGACCCGCGATCCTCGGCCGAAATGAACAGCGTATGCACCGGCTCGAACGTGTCGATGCCGTTGCAGGGGAAGCGGCCGTTGCTGAGCTCCGCCGCGATACCGCAGAGCACGAACGTCTTGCCCGTGCCGCCCGCCGCCATGATCACCGTGACCTCGCCGATCGGAAGGTACGGGTTCCATAAAAACTCCACCGGCTTTGCCGCAATTTCGTCCGCGCTTTTGAGATTCCAGCGCGGCTTGGGCGAAGCATCGGAAAGCAGCAGCTCGGCCGCTTCGTACAGGTCTGTTCCGCTTTGGCTCATGCGTTTTCCCCCCAATACCGTTCGCCGGTGCGCGCGGCGTATTCCTGAAGCTGCTTTTTGGTGATCTGCGCCCAATGCGCGTGCTGTGCCAAAAGCTCCGCCTGCCGCTCATACGGCGCGTTTAACAGCTCTTCCGAAATCATCGCTGCGCGTTCACGCTCCTTGAGCAGCAGATACAGCGCCTGTTCCTTTCGCTCGTCCGCCGCATCCGCCGCAAACTCGTTCAGCCGCAGATTGCACCAGCGAAGGTACCCGACGAAGATCGTATCGAGCGCCGCGATCGCACGTTCGACCTCCGCCCGCGACAGGCGCGGCTTTGCCCGCGGCACGCCGGAACCGGTGACGCAAACATGAAAATCGGTACAGATCTTTTGGGCGGCTTCGCGGATCGGCACGCCGAACAGCGCCGACACAAAGTCCACGCTGCTCCCGCCCCTGTGACACCCGAAGCAGTAGAACAGCCCGTCCGAAAACGAGCAGCTTGCGGTCTTTTCCCCGTGCAGCGGACAGCGGCACCACGCCCGCCTTCCGCGCAAAACCGGTTTGACCCCCGTATAGCGCAGGCACGCCTCTTCGGCCGAAACCTGCCGCGCAGTTTGAAATACATCCATGGTACATCCTCCTGTTTGGATCCTTTGGGAACCGTTCCCTTACCGGTATCGTAGCAGAAGGAGGGGGCAAGAATTTCCCGATTTTTGTTCACAATGTTCACAATTCGATGCAAACAAAAAAGCAGTCTGCATCAGACTGCCTTTGCATGGGTTCGGTTTACTTTTGAAACACGCTTCTAAGG
>JAUMVL010000140.1 GCA_030530185.1 Clostridia bacterium
TCCTTATCGTTTTCTGGGAACGAATCCCTATTCGTGACAAATTATACCATACCCGTTTTTTCTTTGCAACCGTTCAAATAAGGATTTTCCGTGGATTTGACGGGACGAAAACGCTTGCAAGAAACTTTTGTTCCGAAAGAATACGACAATGGAACAGAAACAAATTCCGAATTCTTGACAACGACCTTTTGTAAAAATATAATAAAATTAAGTTTTGCAGGAGGTCAGCTATGGAACAACATTCGTTAAGTTTCGGCGCATTGCTGGACGAAAAAGGGCAGCTCATGGAGGCAGGCTACGCCACTTCGTTGGCCAAATCATATGATCGCAATGCGATTAAGGCGGGTAAAAGCCGAATCAAGGAATGGGATTATTACTTGATCTACAATGATTGCTTTGGCGTGGCATTGACACTCGATGATAACAGCTATATGGGGATGGTATCGGCTTCCTTTTTGAACTTTGAAAAGCCTGCCCAGCGCACGGTTTCCCCAATGTTCTGGTTCCCGTTCGGAAAGACGGGGTTTCCCGCATCATCCGTAACGGGAGATGTCGAAAAGTCGATGAAAGGTGCTTATGGTTCGTTCATGCATGAGGACGGTAAGCGCCATTTGGTATTTTGCATCGAAAACTTTCAGGACGGAATGCCATTCGTTTGCGATATCTGGTTGTCTGATGAGCCGCGCGACTCGATGGTGATTGCAACGCCGTTTCCGAGAAAAAGAACCGCATTTTATTATAATCAGAAAATCATAGCCATGCGGGCGGAGGGGTATGTCGAATATCGCGGTGAACGATTCACGTTCGATCCATCAGACAGCTTCGGACTGCTCGACTGGGGCAGAGGCGTTTGGACCTATGATAACACATGGTATTGGAGCGCAGCACAGGGTAATGTGGATGGACATACGTTCGGAATGAACCTCGGTTATGGCTTTGGCGATACGAGTGCGGCAAGCGAAAACATGCTGTTTGTGGATGGTATTGCGCATAAGCTTGATCGGGTAACGTTTGGCATTCCACAAAAAGACGGGAAAGATGATTTTATGGCACCGTGGCTTTTCACAGATAACGAAGGCCGCTTGAGCCTTCGGTTCACGCCGATCATCGATCGTTCCAGTAAGACGGATGTACTTGTGATCTGTTCCGATCAGCATCAGGTGTTCGGCCGCTTTACCGGGAAAGTTGTGTTGGATGACGGCAGTGTGCTGCAAATCAAGAATCTTCTCGGGTTTGCGGAAAAAGTCCGAAATCGGTGGTAAGAAAAACTTGCGAAAAGGACGATTCGGTTCGTCCTTTTTTTCTTGCATCCATACGTTTGCCATGATATAATAACTTGATTCATTTTGGGGAGGTGCGTCTTGCGCATTTTGGGAATCGACCCCGGATATGCCATCATGGGCTACGGCGTGATCGAAAAGAACGGGCAGACGATTACACCGATCGACTTCGGTGTTGTGGAGACGGACAAGAAAATGCCGTTTCCCGAGCGGCTCGAAAAGCTGTATCTCGGGACCCGACAGTTGTGCGAATTGTACAAGCCTGATATGGCCGTGTTCGAAGAACTGTTCTTTTATCACAACGTCACGACAGCAATCGCCGTCGGTTCCGGTCGAGGCGTGGCAATCCTTGGCGTGCAGCAGCAAGGCATTCCGATTTATGAGTTTACGCCGATGGAGATCAAGCAGTCAGTTTGCGGAAACGGCCACGCGGATAAGAAGCAGGTGCAGCAGATGATTCGCGTATTGCTCGGACTCAAAAGCGAGCCGAAGCCGGATGATGCCGCCGATGCGCTTGCAGTCGCTCTCTGCCTGTCGTTTCACGCGGGCCCGGCACAGGAGGAATATCGGATTCAGTAGGAGGGGTTATGTACGCTTATATTCGCGGAACGGTGGATACGGTTGCACTCGATCATGCGGTGATCGAAGCTGCAGGCGTCGGTTATGAGATCTTTTGCAGCTCCATGACGCTCAAAAAACTGCTCATCGGTTCCAAAGCAAAGTTGTACACGCATTTGCATCTTGCAGACGGCGTGCAGGCCCTATATGGTTTTGCGGATGAGCAGGAACGTGAGATGTTCCGAAAACTGATCGGTGTAACGCGTGTCGGACCGAAGCTTGCCGTTGCGGTACTATCCGCGCTGACGCCATCGGATGTGCGCGCGGCGGTTGTTACGAACAATCCTGCGGCGTTTGATCGCGTTTCTGGCATGGGGCGCAAGACTGCGCAGCGCGTAATTTTGGAGCTTGCCGGCACGGTCAAGGATGAGATTGGCTCCATAAAGTCTGCGGCAGGCAGCGCAGTGGCGGCTGCGGAAGACATTCGCACCGAGGCGGTTGCGGCATTGACGTCGCTCGGCTATGACGGATTGTCGGCATCGCGTGCTGTCGCAGCAATCAAGGAGGCCGACAGCGTGGAGGATCTGATCACCAAGGCACTGCGCAGCATGGCAAAGGGGTAAAGAATGCAGGACGATCGATTGATTACTTCGTCGCTCCGGGAGGAGGACGTTAAAAACGAATACAGTCTGCGCCCGCATTTTCTTTCCGAATATATCGGTCAGGAAACGGTAAAGGAGCATATGCAGATTTACATCGAGGCGGCCAAGACCCGCGGAGAGTCGCTCGATCATGCGCTGCTGTACGGCCCGCCGGGCCTCGGGAAGACGACGCTTGCCGGAATCATCGCCAACGAAATGGGCGTGTCTTTGCGAGTCACCTCGGGTCCTGCAATCACACATGCGGGAGATCTTGCGGCGCTTTTGACCAACCTTGCGCCGGGCGATGTCCTGTTTATTGATGAAATCCATCGCTTGAACCCGAATGTTGAGGAAGTACTTTATCCTGCAATGGAGGACTTTGCCCTCGATATTATCATCGGAAAGGGGCCGGGCGCGCGGAGTATCCGATTGGACCTTCCGAAATTCACGCTTGTCGGTGCAACGACTCGGCTTGGCATGTTGTCCTCTCCACTGCGCGATCGCTTCGGAATCAAGGAGCAGTTGGAGCTGTATTCTCCGGAGAGCCTGAAGGAGATCATCGTACGCAGCGCGGAGATTCTGAATATTGAAATCGATGAGGAAGGCGCACTTGAGATTGCTTCCCGCTCGCGCGGAACACCGCGTATCGCAAACCGACTGTTGCGCAGAGTACGCGATTATTCGCAGGTACGCGGGGACGGCGTAGTTGATTTAACGACCGCACAGGAGGCGTTGAATATGCTCAAAATCGACGAGCTCGGACTTGATGCGGTCGATCGCAAAATGCTCGTCGCGATGATTGAAATCTTCAAGGGCGGCCCGGTCGGACTCGATACAATCGCTGCCTATACGGGCGAGGATGCGGGCACGGTCGAGGACGTGTATGAGCCGTACCTTTTGAAGCTTGGATTCCTGGCACGCACGTCACGCGGACGCATTGTACTGCCCGCAGCGTATCAGCATCTGGATTATCCGGTGCCGGAACAGCCGGTGCAGACACAGCAGATGAGGTTGGAGGTTTAGTATGTTCGGAAAGAAAGCGAAACGCATAGCGGAACAGAGCGAGAAGATTAAAGAACTGGAAGCGAAGATTGCCGAGCTGACCGAGAAAAACGGGAAGCTGACCGAGCAAGTCGAAGCGTTTTCCGCGCGGGAAACCGCAATTGCCCGTGCGATGACCGATGCCGCCATGCAGGCGGACAAGGTTGTGGCCGATGCACAGCGCGAAGCAGGGGAAATTCTTGAACAGTCCCAAACGGACGCGGAGAATGCGCGCAAAGATGCGGAGCAAATCGTCGATTCCGCTTATCAGAACGCGCGCGATATTGTCAAGGACGCTGAGGCCGAGAGCCAAAAGAAACTGGATGAGACGCAGGCGCAGATCAACGATTATGCGACTCTTCTGACCAGTTATGATAAGCTTGTTCAGGAAAACATCAAGACTGCCGAAGAGAGCGCGCGCCGTTTTGCGGAGCTTGCTGGACAACTGCATGCCGCGATTCCGCAGATACTGTCTGCCGACGGGAAACTGATTGAAGCACCTGCTGACCGGAAGGTTGAAGCGCCGGAGCAGCCTGAAGCAACGGAACTGTCAAGGGAGGAAAATGCGGAGACCGGGACAGAAATGCCTGTCAATGCGGATGAACCCGAAGAGAACGAGATTCCGATCCATATTATTTCGCCTCAGCGGCATGACGAGGCCCGAACGGAGGCTGCGGACGGAGAATCGGGTGAAAAGCTTTGGACCGTGTCCGAAGTTACAAAGAATGACGAAGATGAGCCCGCTGAAGTCGATGCGATTATCAACGATATCCTTGGCTCTGCGCACGGCAATTGAACATGGTTTGAACCGGCCGGATCCGGTCGGATTGATAACAAGTATCTCAAAATAAGAAAGGAAACGAACTATGGCAAAGAAAACGATTGAAGACATTCAGGTAGAAGGCAAGAAGGTTCTTGTACGCGTCGACTTCAATGTCCCCCTGACCGAGGATGGCAAGGTTGCAGACGATAAGCGCATTGTTGCTGCACTGCCCACGATCAAATATCTGCTCGCACACAATGCGAAGGTCATCCTTTGCTCGCACCTTGGTCGTCCGAAGGGACAGGTCAACCCGAAGTATTCCCTTGCACCGGTCGGTGAAAAGCTTGCAGAGCTCTTGCCGGATAC
>JAUMVL010000141.1:0-2518 GCA_030530185.1 Clostridia bacterium
CGTTTGCAGGACGCCGAACAGGATCACCGGCACCACGGAGGTGATGTACAGAATGATTCCGACCGTGCGCAGCGTGTTGGTGTTTTCCCGCTTGGGATAGAAGGGCTTCAGCAGCTCCTTGGTATCGCCGAGGGAGCGGACCGCATCGCGGTAGGCTTCCTGCTCGCTTTTTCCGCTTTGGCATTCGTCGTCAAACCGGTCAAGCGTGTTTTGCAGCAGCTCATCGTGAAAATCCCGCGCTTTGGCGGAATCGAGCGTACCCTCAAACAATTTGTCGATATAAGCTTTCAGTTGTTCACGCATTGGATTGTCCCCCCGTATCCAATAAGTTCCGAATAATGGCCTCGGCTTCGTTCCATGCCGCAATCTGCTGCCGATGCGCCTTTCGGCCGGCATCCGTGATGCGGTAGTACCGTCGTCGTGCGCCCGTCGCTTCACCGCCCCAGTAGGCGGAAATCAGGCCTGTTTCTTCGAGCCTGCGGAATGCCGTGTAAAGCGTCGCTTCCTTCAGCTCATACTTTCCGCCGGAGAGCGTGCGAATCGTTTTGTTGATCTCGTACCCGTAACTGTCGCGCTTGATCAGCTGGGACAGGATGATCGTTTCCGTATGCCCCCGGATCAGATCGGCTGCAATCGACATCCGATCACCTCCTTGCTTGGATTCGACCCCATTGTAATACGAGATACCTCATCTGTCAAGGTATTTCAGAAAAATAAATAACTAATTTTCGGAGGATAGGGAGCGAACGCTTTGCATGGATTCCCCGTTTTCGTGGACAAATTTACGCTTTTTCCACGTTTTCGTTACAATTAGGGGCTTCCCTTTTGGAAAAACTTCGTGCATAATATAGGAAAGAAACCCCACAGGTGCGTTGCACACGGTGTGCGACGCCGTCTTTTTGCACGGCGGTCCGGTGCAGCGGAAAACGGAGGGAGGATGCTGTGAACCAAATCAACTGGTATCCGGGACACATGGCAAAGGCGCGGAGGCAGCTTGCCGAGAGCCTGAAGCTGATCGACGTCGTGGTCGAGATCGTCGATGCGCGTGCGCCGATGGCGTCGCGCAATCCCGACTTTGACGATCTTCTGGCCGGAAAAACGCGCGTCGTTCTGCTGAACAAAAGCGACCTCGCGGATGCGGCGACCTCGAAGGATTGGCTGCGGTATTATCAAAAACAGGGGATCCGCGCGGGCGAGATCGTTTCGACGGCGAACAACGGCAAGGCAACGGCAATCCGGTTGATCGAGGACGCCGCCAAAGAGAGCGTCGCAAAGATGAAGGCCAAGGGCGTCAACAAGACCGTGCGCGCGCTTGTCGTCGGCATCCCGAATGTCGGAAAGTCGACGTTCATCAATCGCATTGCGGGCGAGACCCGGGCCAAGACCGGCGACAAGCCGGGCGTCACCAAGGGCAAGCAATGGGTGCGGGTGACGCCGTATCTGGAGCTTTTGGATACGCCGGGGCTGCTGTGGCCGAAGCTCGAAAATCAGGAGTACGCAAGGCATCTCGCCTATCTCGGCTCGATCAATGATGAGATTCTCGAGCTGGAGGAGCTGGCATGGAACCTTTTGAAGGAGCTGCGCGCTGTTTGTCCGGAGGCGCTCACGGCACGGTATAAAAAGCTGACGGCGGACACGCCGGACGCGGAACTGCTTGATGCGGTGGCGTGTAGCCGCGGGTTCATCCTGCGCGGCGGAGTCTATGATACCGAGCGCGCGGCGCGCGTGCTGCTGGACGAGTTCCGCGGAGGCAAGATCGCACGTATTTCGCTCGAGCAGCCGCAGATTGACGCGGAAGGGAAAATGCCCGAGCCGGAGCAAACTGCCCCGAATACGGCCTCTGAACGCGCCAGAACGGAGCAATAAATGGCGAGGATCGATGAAACAAAGCGCCTGCTGGCACTGTCCGAGCGCGATCGTGCGTTCTGGACGCAGGACGGGGTAATCCTTGCGGGAATGGATGAGGTCGGACGCGGCCCTTTGGCGGGCCCGGTCGTGGTCGGATGCGTCGTCATGCCGCCCGAGCCGCTGCTTCGGTATGTGAACGATTCCAAAAAGGTTACCGAAAAGCGCCGCGAAGCGCTGTATGATCAGATTCTGGAAACGGCGATCGAGGCACGTACCGCGTGGGTATGGCCGGATGTGATCGACGAAATCAACATTTTAGAGGCGACCAAACGCGCCTTTTGCGAAGCGTTCCGGTCGATGCAAACGCCCGTGACCGATGTGCTGATCGACGCGCTGACGGGACTTGATATCCCGGCGCGGCAGCATCCCTTGATTCATGGCGATGCGCTGAGCTATTCAATCGCTGCAGCGTCGATTGTCGCCAAGGTCGAGCGTGACCGCTATATGATCGAGCAGGACAAGCGGTATCCGCAGTACGGCTTTGCAAGGAACAAGGGCTATGGCACCAAGGAGCACATGGACGCGATTCTTACTTACGGCATGACACCGATCCACCGCCGCTCGTTTTTGAAGAAGCTGTACGGGGAAGAATAAGCGATGAGACCGATTT
>JAUMVL010000141.1:2528-4627 GCA_030530185.1 Clostridia bacterium
GAAGCGGGCCGGCGCGGCGAAGCGCTTGCCCAAAGCGCCTACCGGAGGGCGGGCTACGAGGTGCTCGCAAACAACTACCGCTGCGGGCACTATGAAATCGATCTGATTCTGCGGGAAAAGCGAACGGGAACGGTCGTGTTTTGCGAGGTGAAGGCGCGAAGCGCCGGCACGCGCACATTCCCGCGCGAAGCGGTGGGGCAGACAAAGCAAAGCTATCTGCGCCGCGCCGCACAGCAATTTCTGATTGAGCGGGAGCTGACGGGTGTGCCTTGCCGGTTCGACGTTGCGGAGGTTTGGCTCGACGTCAATAAAACGGAGGTCATCGAGAACGCGTTTTAGGAGAGAAAGCGTGCCGCGGCGGGCGGGACGCTGACGCATAGGAGGAACAGAGTTTTGACAAATCGGATGCGGGTGCTGATCGGATTGCTTGCAATGCTGCTGCTTGTAAGCTTGTTCGGCTGCGCCAAGGCGGGCGGAACGGACGCGGAGACGTTCGATTTTTCCGAGCTGTCGGGTGACGGACTGCCGCTCGGCTGGACGGTGGTGTCCTATGAAAATCAATACAGCGCGGACTGCGTGGACGGCGTTGTGACGCTGCAAAGCGACGTAGCCGACGACTGCCGGATCGTGCATACGGTTGCGGTCTCGGGCGGAACCAAGTATGTGCTGCGCGCGGATATCGCGACCGAGGGCGTGACGGGCGGCGAGGGCGCGACGCTTTCGATCGACAATTACAGCTTTGACGGCAGCTATATCTACTCGCAGGGACTGTTCGGCACGAACGACTGGACGCGCATCGAACTGGCATTTGAGACGGACAAAAAGCAGGATGAGGTGCAGCTTGCGCTGCGGCTCGGCGGATATTCGAGCGTCGCAAGCGGAACGGTGCGCTTTCGGAACGTCGTGTTCGAACAGAGCGACACTGCTTCGGTCGGCTTTCAAAGGCTTGTGATGCGCTCCGATTCCGATGCATCCAAGACCGAAAAGAGCGACGGCGAATACGAAGCGTTCTTCTCGCTGCTGTTCTGGCTGACCGTGCTGGCTGCCGCGGCGCTGTTGTTTGGCGTGTATCGCAACCGCGAGCGGCTGGAAGCCGCATCGATGGACGGGCGAACCCGCATGACACTGTTCGGGCTGATCGTGCTGATCGGGTTGGTGATCCGACTGTTCCTTTGCAAGGTATTTCAGGGGCATGCGACGGATATGGGCTGCTGGGTGTCCTGGGGCAACCAGATCGCCGACGGCAGATTCGCGTCGTTCTATGACGGGACGTGGTACGACTATCCGCCGGGATACATGCTTGTGCTGGGCGCGCTGACGTGGATCATGCGCTTGCTGGGCGTGTCCGAATGGGGCAGTGAAACGCTTCGGCTGTTTTGGTACATGCTGCCCGCGTTCCTGTGCGACATCGGCTGCGGCGTGCTCGTGATGCGGTTTGCCAAGGAGCAGAACCGTTCCGACGCGGAAGCGCTGCTGCTCGGAGGCCTGATCGTCCTCAATCCCGCGGCGGTGTATCTGTCCGGCGCGTGGGGACAGATTGATTCGATACTGACGCTGCTTTTGCTGCTGGCGTTCGAGGCGTTCCGTAAGGATCACAGAATCCTTTGCGGCGACTGGTACGCGCTTGCCGTTTTGGTCAAGTGGCAGGCGCTGATTTACGGTCCGGTGCTTGTGATGGTATATTTGGCGACGCTTGCGACGAACGCCGATCGCGTAAAACGCAGAACCGACCTTTGGAAAACCGTTGCCGCCGTGGCGCTTGCGATCGGAATCATTCTGCTCGTTTCGCTGCCGTTCCGCGGCACGATGGGCGTGTTCTGGATTGTCGAACGCTTTCTGTCGGCCTCGTCCGGCTATGACTATGCGACGGTCGAGGGATACAACTTCTTTGCGCTGCTCGGCGCGAACTGGCGGAACGCAAACGTCGATCTGTTTAACGGCGCGGGCGTCGGCGCTGCGCTGTTGCTGACGCTGAACACGCTCGGCAAGCTGCTCGTTCCGGTCGGCATAACGACGCTTGGCGTTGCGTCGGTGCGTGAATTTCGTGAAAGACGCGGCTGTACGGCCCTGATTTCGATCGGGGCGGCGCTGCTGCTGTG
>JAUMVL010000142.1 GCA_030530185.1 Clostridia bacterium
CTTCGGCGTGTTCATGGGCGTGTTCTACGGCATTGCGCGGCGCGAAGCAAACTGGAAGCAGGATGCGCGCTCACGCCTGTTCCGCATTCTGGCCGTCGTCATTCCGGTACTGCTGCACGGCACATACGACTACATTGCCTCCATGCAGTCCGAAGCCAGCGGCTGGTACTTTGCCGTCTTTGTCGCGGTGCTGTTCGGTGTATCGTTTCTGCTCGTCTCGCGCGCATCCAAGCGTGACCGCTACATTGCCTAAGCAACGGAGGGCCGCATGACGCTTCGCAACCGCTCGCTTTACTGCATCTTTGTCCGTAATTTCGGCGGCTCGTTTTCCGCCGTTGCCGAGGAGATCCCGCGGCTCAAAGCGCTCGGCATCGATCTCATCTGGCTGATGCCGATCCATCCGATCGGCACCGCAAAGCGCAAGGGATCGCTCGGGTCCCCGTATGCGATCTCGGACTATCGCGCGGTGAACCCGGAATTTGGAACGATGGACGACTTTCTCGCCCTGTGCGACACGATTCATCAGAACGGTATGCGGGTATTGATCGATGTCGTCTACAACCACACCTCGCCCGATTCCGTGCTTGTAAAAACACATCCCGCCTGGTTTTACCACAAGCCGGACGGCAGCTTCGGCAACCGGATCGGCGACTGGACGGACATCATCGACCTCGACTATTCCAACCGCGACCTGTGGGACTACCAGATCGACACGCTGAAAATGTGGGCCCGGTATGTCGACGGCTTCCGCTGTGACGTCGCTCCGCTCGTTCCGCTCGCATTCTGGAAGCAGGCGCGCGCCGCTGTGGAAACCGTGCGCCCGGGCTGCATTTGGCTTGCCGAATCCGTGGAAGGTGCGTTTATCCGCCATTGCCGGGATCGGGGCATGACGGCGCTTTCCGACAGCGAACTCTATCAGGCGTTTGACGTCTGCTACGACTATGATGTCTACGGCGACTTTATGAACTACCTCGAAGGACGCTGCCCGCTGGAAGCATATGTCGCCGCGCTGAACCGGCAGGAAAGCATTTATCCTGCGGACTATATCAAGCTCCGCTTTACCGAAAATCACGACCGCGCCCGCACGGCATTCCTGTTCCCCGATCGAACGGTGCGCGAAAACTGGCTGGCATGGACGTTCTTCCAAAAGGGTCTGCCGATGCTCTACTCCGGGCAGGAGTGGGCGCCTTCGCATCGGCCGACGCTGTTCGATGCCGATCCGGTGCAGCGCGAAGGCGAGCCGATGCACGAGCCGTTATTGAAAGCGCTGATCGCCATGAAAAAGGATCCGCTGTTCTCGGACGGCGTCTATACCGTCGAGGCAAGGCCTGACGATGTGATCGTCTCAACCTGGACGGATCATGACCGCCGGGCGGTCGGAATCTTCTCCCTGAAGGGCAAATCTGCCGTTGTCTCTGTTCCGCTCGCGGAAGGCGCCTACACAAACCTTCTGACCGGCAAGCCCCTTACCGTGGAATACGGCTATGTTCATGCCGACGATTGTCCGATCGTAATCGTAACGAAAATGTGAACCCGTCCATACAAAAAGCCCGATGCAAGCGCATCGGGCTTTGTTGATTCTATGATTACTGTTTCTTGCCCTGATTGGCAACCGCCTGCATCTTCGCAGCGATCGCTTCCTGATCGCCGAGATAGTAATGCTTGACGGTGTTGAAGTTCTCGTCGAACTCATACACGAGCGGAACGCCGGTCGGGATGTTGACGCCGATGATCTCGTCGTTGGAAAGGTTGTCGAAGTACTTGACGAGGGCGCGAAGCGAATTGCCGTGTGCCGCGATGATCACGCGCTTGCCGGCGAGCATGTCCTTCTTGATGACCTCTTCAAAGTACGGCACAACGCGCTCGATCGTGGTTTCAAGGCTCTCATGCGCGGGCAGAAGCGCAGGATCGACATCACGATACATCGCCTGCTTTGCCGCGTTGCGCTCGTCGTCGGGTTCGAGTGCCGGCGGCTTGACGTCGAACGAACGGCGCCAGATCTTGACCTGATCCTCACCGTACTTGGCGGCGGTCTCGGCCTTGTTCAGCCCCTGCAGTGCGCCATAGTGACGCTCGTTCAGCTTCCAGCTCTTCACGACCGGCAGCCAGGCACGATCCATCGAATCGAGTGCAAACTGCAACGTGTGAATCGCGCGCTTGAGATACGAGGTATAGCAGATATCGAAGTCATATCCTGCTTCTTTCAGCACGACGCCCGCCTGCTTGGCTTCCTGCATGCCCTTTTCGCTGAGCTCGACATCCGTCCAGCCCGTGAACAGGTTCAGTTTGTTCCATTCGCTCTCACCGTGGCGAAGCAATACCAGTTTCATAAGATTCCTCCTATACAGCCCCGCCTGCTGCGGGCGCATTATTGTTCAAATAGCATTGTACCGCAAAACCTGCCGGATTGCAACAGAAAATCTTCCGACTGCGGCAATCGCCATGCGGCGGGTTTCTCATCCGAGCTGCGCCGCGCCGATCGCGGTGACAAACGCCGCCTGCTCGGGAAGAATAAACTTCACCTTGTGCAGCGTCGCCACGCTTTCCAGCGCATCCTTTGCAAGCGTTCCGTGTTCAAGAATCGTGCCGCAGACAAAGATTGTTCGGACGAAATGGTGCTTGGCTGCAAACGCCGCCATGACACCGATGCTTTGAAAGATTACATTGTACAGGCCATGCGCAAGCGCCTCATCGGATGCAGTCCCCGCCTTTGCCAGGTTTGCAACCGTTGTTTCCGGCCGCAGATTTGAAATCGTGCCTTCACATACATCCGCAAGCGTAAGATCGATGTCTCCCAGCGCGCCCGCTTTAGCAAGCTCGGCAATGTGCGCCGCATCGAAACGGCCGAACAGCTTTTCGCTCAGTCCCTTCAGCATGCCGCCGCCGATGCCGCTGCCTCCGATGTGGAAGCTGGAAAACGGCGTGACGCGCACAAACGACGTGCCCGTCCCGACGCTGCAAACGATCAGATTGCGCTTCTTGGCGATCAACGCTGCACCCTTGCCAAGCGCGCGGAACTCCTCAACGCGCTCCGTCGGGATCCCGCACAGGTCACCCGTGATGTACGATGCACCGACGCCGGTCACGCAGACCTTTTTGACCCGCGTCAGATTCAGCTGTCTCAATTCGGCTTCAAGGTCACCGCCGTTCTCGATCCGTTTTGTCCACTCCACATGGTCGCCGCGCAGCAGCGCAATCTTCGTTGTAGACGATCCGATGTCGATCCCGAGCACCAAACGCCTCGGTACCAGCGCATAGCCGATGCCGATTGCCGCGATCGCGCCGACAATCAGCTCCGGAATCCCGTTCGTCAGAATCACGCCGCCGATTGCCGCAAGCAGCCACGCCATTGCGTTTTCCGGCGCGGTCCCTCCCTGGAACACCGCAGCCACATACGGACGGCCGATCAAAAGGTACGTCAGTCCCAGTACCAGAATTGTCGTTACCGCGCTGCCTGCCGCGCCGGCAAGACCATACGCAAGGCCGTCACGGTTTGTCGTACGCTTGACGAGCTTGCAGACCTCGCCCGCTACGACGCCGATCAGAATGCGCGGAACGAAACAGATCAAAAGGCTCCACGCGCTTCCGCGAATCTCGCCGAGCTGGCAGAACGGTGTGAACATGAATGCGGTCGGGTTCATCGGTTGGACAAAGGTCCAGTAGAGAAAGCTCAAAAGGCCGAACACAAAGCCCATGAACGCACCCTCTGCCGTACCGAGTACGATGGCAGCGATGATGACCGGGATATGCCCGAGCGTTGCAGCGATCGTGCCGACCTGAATCGTGCCCAGCGGCGTAAAGGCGATGATAATTTCGAGTGCAATCAAAACACCGAGCTCCGTCAGACGTTTGGTTTGCTCCCGACGCGAGACCTTCAGTTGCATAACGGGGAACCTCCGATAACAAATTTTTTGCAGGGTCGAGCTTATTATACTATTTTCCGAAAAAAGTGCAATGCTTTCCCTGAAAAACAGAATCCTTTTTTACAAAGCCTTCTGCGCGCCAAAACAGGAAACCGCCCCGCACATCTCTGTGCGGAGCGGCAAATCGGAAAAGCTCAGTAGATCAGGTTCTTTTCGGTCGCCGGGTCGAAGAAATGCATGACCTTGCCCTCGAACGTGATGAACAGCTTGGCACCGTTTACCATGCCCTCACGCTGCTCGTTCGTCAGGTCGATGGTCGGAACGCGGACGATCAGGCGCGTGCCGTCCTCCGTGAAGACATGGAGGTGCAGCTCGGAACCCATCATTTCGTTGACCTCAAGGGTGACCGGAATTGCATGCTCTGCGTTCTCTTTGGCGAGCACTATATGCTCCGGACGCACACCGAGCAGGATCTCGCCGCCGGGAATCTCCTTTTCGCGGAGCAGATCGCCCTTTTCGCCATCTACTTCAATCTTTGCGCCGAACGGCGTGACGTAGTACTTGTCGCCGGCCTTGATGAGGTTCGTGCGCAGGATGTTCATCTTCGGCGCACCGATGAATTCGGCAACAAACAAGTTCTCCGGCTTCTCGAACACCTCGGTCGGCGATCCGACCTGCATGATGTAGCCATCCTTCATGATGACGATGCGATCGCCGAGCGTCATAGCCTCGGTCTGATCGTGCGTGACGTAGATG
>JAUMVL010000143.1 GCA_030530185.1 Clostridia bacterium
TCGTCCATTTTATTCCCAACAATTTTTGCCGCACGGAACTTCTGATCGACATCATAATCGATTCCGCCGATGGCGTCGACAATATCGACCACCGCTTTGAAGTCCAGCGCATAATAATAGGGAATCGAGATGCCTCCGAGCCAGATTTCAGCAGCTTTACACGTTAGCGCAAAACCGCTCTCCATATCCTCCATCCCGCCGCCGGCATTAAAGACGCCGTTCAGCTTATAGAACCCGTTGATGCCGGGGGCAGTGGTAAAGGTATCACGCGGAAGCGTAATTAGGTCCACGACATCCTTGTCAAAATTGACGGCAATGACCATCATGACGTCGGTATGAGGCTGTGTTCCGCTGGTTGTTTTACCGTTTTCAAAGGCATCGATGCCCATCAGCATGATGTTGACGATATTGTCCATCGGCTGCTGCGCCGGCTCGGCAGTTGGAGCAACAGAAGCCTCGTTCGTATCATTGGAGAGCGGCGGCACGGTTGGAGAAACACCGGATGGCCCCGATTGCGTACCGTCGGAGCTACCGATATCAAACGCAGGCGCCAGAGCGATATCTGTCGGTTCGGGCGTGTTGATTTCTGCGCTTTCAAACATTGACTCGGGATTGACGATAATACGATACAAGAAAATCATGAATCCCAAAATGACTAAAAGGACACCCAAAAGGATCCAAAGTCCAATATATTTTTTGCGCTTCGGCTGTGCTTGTTCCATTTATATGTATCTCCTAAAGAGTTGTTTTATTGCATAATTGTAGCATACCACGCCCGAAAAGGCAATATTCGTAATTGTGAAAAACAAGGTAGTGATTTTGTCGAATCACCACATAAAAAGACAAATCGACTTATTTTTCTTATTTCGCCTTTATATTGCCCATAGGATCACGCTGACTAAAAATGCACCGAGGATCATTGCAAGAAAGCTGATCGGCCATTTGCCGGTTCGGTTAAACCCGTAGAAATCATCCCAATTGTTGGGAGCGGGGGTGTAGATTACCTTTTTCAAATAAAGAAATCCGTAAAATGGCACCGGAAGCGTGCCAAGAAGTGTAACGGCAAACGGGAGCTCGATTTGCTCGAAAAAAACATAGGAAATGATTGCGAGCAATGGACAAATCAGATGCAAAAAGAGATCGGGACCGGTCAAAAGCTCTTTCCAGCTTTTGGTGGTTGGACCGAGAAACAGAAATACGGTCAGCATCGTCACGCTTACGGCTGCAGTTCCAACGTATTTTAGAATGAGAACAGGTGTCGGCGTGTTTCCAAAGAATGAACAAAGCAGAACAAGCAAGGAAGCAAAGGCGCACAACACGTTGGATAGAACGGTAAAGAACCGAAACAGGACACGCATAGACACTGTCCGCAGGTGATGACATATTGCGAAAAAAGTGCATAACACAATTGCCGCATTACAGAGAATCGAAATAAACATCATAACTCCTATGGGGTGGGATTATTGCATTACACCATCGTTCATATCGGCATCTCATTCTTGTACCAGATACCGTGTTTTATTCGTGCGTTGCAGCGGAATGAACATCGATGACAACAAACTCTGAAGCGGTGCCGGTTTTGATCGGAATTGCCCATCCGGAAATCCCGGAAGTAACCAAAAAGGTTGTGTCTCCGCGTGTTTCGCTTCCGTAAACTCGGTCATTGGCACCGATCCATAGGCCAATTAAACCCGCAGGGAAAATATGCCCGCCATGTGTATGACCGGATAACACGAGGTCCACGCCTGCTGCCGCCTCATTGGTATAGTCATTGGGCTGATGATCGAGTACAATGCAGTATTTTTGCGGATCAACTGATTCCATAAGTGTGCGAATATCCAGTCTGTCTTCCATGGAACGATCGCGTCGCCCAACAAGAATCACATCGTTTCCAACCGACGTCCAATCATCGGTAAGTACTATGACACCATTTTCTTCCAATGCACGGCGCAGTTCAGAAGCGGAAAAATTTCGGTATTGGGAATACCCGTTGTCGTGGTTGCCGTAAACAAAGTACACCCCATAGGTTGTTTGCAGTTCGCCGAGTGCGCGGCATGCGCGGAGCATATCCTTCCGATCGCTGTCGTCATCGACAAAATCTCCAACCACGATGACAAGATCCGGCTGTAGAGTCGAGATGCGTGCAGTCTGCTTTGCAAACCGTTCCCCGTCAAGCGTGACTCCTAAATGCGAATCGGCAAGCGCGACAATTCGCAGATCCTCGGAAAGCACCTTTTTCGTTGAGACTGAGTAGTGAGTTTCAAACACGTGAAACGCCAGAAAGCATCCGATTCCGAGATACACTGCGGTCAGCAGCAATGCAGTTGCGCCGCGGAGATCGTAGGAGATGGTGCGGTGTAAGAGCAAATGAATCAGCCATGCGATTGCGTCACAGAGCAGGAATCCCAGGACAAGATGGACCAGTACAGTGAACAGCGTTGCAGCATTGTACAGTGCAAGCAGACTGATGCATGCAACAGGCAGCAAAGCAAGAACCCATGACAGAAGCCGATGTTGCTTACCAAGCGCATCGAGAATATGGAAACGATGAAAACACCGGATAAGATATATGGTTGCCGCAAGCATCAGAGCGCCTGCCGCTATAACAAGAAGGAACCTGAATCCCATACGCAATCACCTCTTTCATAGGACTTAAGATAAACAGAAACGATTTTGATTGAAAGAATGATACGGCATCCGTCATCCATCGGCAACGGTTTTCGCGGGAGATATATCGATAGCCGAAATCGCTTGAAAAACCGGACACTGCATGATACAATGACGATACAGAGGACCGAGCACCGAAAGGATAACGGCGTATGACGAGTTATTGCTTGTTTTGTAATACGACTCGATGCGGACTGATCGCAGAGCTTTTACAGCAGCGATTGAACTGCGAGGCAATTTCGCCGAAAATCGTGCAGCGCAAGTGGGTCAAGGGACAATGCTTCGAGGAAAAGAAGGATTACCTGCCAGGCTATGTATTCCTGTATGCGCGCGAACCGTTGCCCTCTCTGCGCGAAGCATTCTCGATCGACGGTGTAATCCGCTTTCTGGGAGAGAAGGATGACGGCTATCGATTGCGCGGCGAGGATGAGCGCTTCGCCGCGATGCTCTATGAGAATGAGGGCACGATCGGTATCATGAAAGCGTATCGGGTCGGAGATCGGATCCGGCTCGTCGATTCGGCATTCTCTGGATTGGCAGGAGAAATTCTGCGCGTTGATCGGCGCAAGGGCCGTGCCGAGGTGTGCATTCGCTTCGATGAAAAGGAATTTCACGTCTGGGTCGGATTCGATGTGATCGGCACACTTCCCGAGAACACAGAGTCTGAGGAGAAAAAAGAATCTGAAACCAGCCATGGCATCACCAAATGAACGGGATCACCTTGTATTTCACCTTTTTTCGGTACGCTTCATACCCTTCAAGACCTTGAGTCAGAACTTCTTCCTCATTTTTGATTCGTTTGGCAATGAGAGGAACATAGAGCAGCAGGATCGCAAAAGAAATCGGTGAGCCGAGTACAAGTCCCATAGAGAGAAACAAAATCAACGTGGACGAATACATGGGATGCCGAACGAGTCCGTACAGTCCGGTATCGATGACTTGTTGGTGCTCCTGCACCTCAACCGTCCGCGACAGATAGACATTTTCGCGCAGCACTTCTGCATACATCAAATATGCCGCCAAGAAAATTCCGGCAGCAAGAAAAATCGCCCAGTCCGGCATAACGATCCAGCCAAATCGAAAATTCAGCCCGGCCACGATGAAGGCAGCAAGAAACATGATTCCGCTCCATGCAATGACGGCTTTCTGCTCCTGCTCCGTCTCCTTTGCGCGCAATCGCTTTTCCAGCAATTCGGGGTTGCGAACCATCAGTACGATTCCGGCAAGAAACATGGGAACGAAGAGAATTCTGATCAAAAGCCAGCCGTTTCGATAATGAATCGTTCCGGCTGGAAGGAACAGAAGCAGCGCAGTAACGATCAGTCCGGTCACAAATTTTGTGATCGCTTCCCAGAATAGTTTTTTCGTCATAGGGTCTCCGTTCCGAAAAATTTTCTTGAAAATTCGGGGCCGTTTCACAGGGAACGCTTCAGCGCACGTGCATCAGAATGATATTTGCAAGCGCAAACAGGAGCAGCAACGAGGTCACGTCGATCATGGTTGTAATGAACGGCGCCGCCATAACCGCCGGATCAAAGCCGATCTTTTTGGCAAGCATCGGCAGTGTGCAGCCCGCGAACTTGGCGACGACAATCGTCAACAGGATTGCAAGGGAAATTGTGATCGATGCGATGAGATAGACCGCGAGGTCCTGTCCGGCATAATGATACAGCACAACGTTGACGAGAACCATTTTGACAAAGTTGATTACCGCAAGCACAGCGCCGCTCATCAAAGCAACGGTCAGCTCCTTGCCGATAACGCGGAAGAAGTCGGAGAATTCAATTTCGCCGAGCGACAGACCGCGGATGATGGTGGCCGAACTTTGCCCGCCCGCGTTGCCGCCGGTGTCCATCAGCATCGGGATACAGGCGATCAGCATCGCGCCGGCGATCGCGCCGAACAGGTTCAGCTTGTCGGTAAACAGGTTGATAATCAGCTCGGTCAT
>JAUMVL010000144.1 GCA_030530185.1 Clostridia bacterium
GGTGCTTTCGGACGTTGCCGAAACATATGACAAGAAGGTCATGGTCATGGAGACGTCCTACGCCTATACGGCCGAGGACAGCGATTTTTCCGGGAACACGATCGGCGAGGGCGGCGGCATCATCAAGGACTATCCGTTCACGGTGCAGGGACAGGCCAATCATGTGCGCAATGTGATCGATACCGTCGTCAATCGAACGAAAAACGGCATCGGCGTCGTCTACTGGGAAGGCACATGGATCACCGTCGGGCACAATTCCTGGGAGGAGAACAGCGCGATTTGGGAGCAGTACGGTTCGGGCTGGGCGTCGAGCTTTGCATCCGGCTATGATCCCGATGACGCCGGTAAGTACTACGGCGGGTGCGCAGTCGACAATCAGGCCATGTTTGATCCCTACGGCAAACCGCTCGAAAGTCTCCGTGTGTTCAACCTCGTGCGATACGGCAACGAGGTCGAGCCGAAGGCCGATGCGGTCGAGGATACGACGCTGTTCGTCGATCTCAACGGGAAGATTGAGCTGCCGGATACCGTCAACGCCGTGATGACCGACGACTTGAAGCGACCCGTTCCGGTGCAATGGAATGTGACGGACGAGATGCTTTCAACGTATGAACTGACCGGCGAGGCGGACGGCCTTCCCGCCCTGTGCCATCTGAACATGATCGAGTTCAACTTCCTCGAAAACGACAGCTTCGAAAGCGGCAGCGACGCGCCGTGGATCGTGACCGACAACGCGCATGCCGATGAGCTGTACGTCGAGCAGAAGGTGACCGACTCTAAGAGCGGCGAATACCATTATCACTTCTGGAGCGCAAATAAGGACAGCGTCGATTTCACGCTCGAACAGCAGGTGACCGGGCTTGCCGCAGGGACCTACAAGTTTGCGATTTCGATCATGGGCGGCGACTGCGGCGATACCGAGATCTATGCGTATGCGCTTGTGGACGGCGTCGAGGTCGGCCGTGCGCCGATGCAGATCACGTCCTACGGCAATTGGGACACCGGCCGGATCAACTCCATTCCCGTCGCAGAGGGACAGACCGTCACGGTCGGCATCCGGGTCCGCTGTGCGGGCGAAGGGAACGGCGCATGGGGCAAGATCGACGATGCAATGCTCAATTCAGTCGGCTGATGCAATTACAGATCAAGCGGAAACATCCCTGCGGACCGTTCGCGGGGATGTTTCTGCTTTGCGGAATCGAATGTTTTACGGACGACAGCCGCTTTCTTTGGCAAAAGGAGACGTATATAGTTACGCGATATTTCGACAATATGAGAAATATTGCATAAAATTATGCACAGATATGTGATATATCAGTCAACCGTGCAAAGAACAGGTAAATTCTTTATTGACAATTGGAACCAGAAAGTTTATATTATTACTCGAAAGGGCGGACAGGAGAAATCCTATATTCTTCCCGTCCCTGCGAATATCGGGAAGGATCGCCTGATTCAGTCTTTTCATGCTGATAAAAGCAAAATGCAAATAGGAGGAAGAAAAGAATGAAAAGAATGTTAGCAATTGTTCTGGCAGCCGTTATGGCTCTGTCGTTGGTTGCTTGCGCCGGCGGTGCAGCGAATCCGTCTGCACCTGCTCAGCAGACCACCCAGCAGACCACCGGCGGCGAACTGGCCGGAACGTATGACATCACCGTTTGGTGCGCCGATAACGTTGTCGAGCTGACGAAGAAGCAGATTGCAGACTTCAATGCCAAGAACACGGACGGTATCACGATCAATGCGACGGTGGAGCCGGTCGGTGAAGGCGATGCGGCAACCCAGATGATCACGGATGTCGAAGCCGGCGCGGATATCTACTGCTTCGCGCAGGATCAGTTTGCCCGGTTGGTTCAGGCGAACGCCCTGTCCAAGCTCGGCGCTGCGGCTGCGGAGAATGTCAGAACGAACAATGCGGCCGGTACGGTCGAAGCTGTCACTTCCGGTGACGAGCTGTTCGCTTACCCGATGACTGCTGACAACCTGTACTTTATGTACTATGACAAGTCGGTTATCCCCGAAGAAGATGTCGGCAGCCTCGAAAAGCTGATTGCGGACTGCGAAGCGGCGAACAAGTACTTCGCGTTCCAGATTGAGGACAGCGGCTGGTACATGGCGGGCTGGTTCTTCGGCACCGGCTGCGTTTCCAAGTGGGAAACCGATTCCGACGGCAACTTCGTCTCCGTTACCGATACGTTCGACAGCCCGGAGGGCCTGATCGCGGCGAAGGGCATGAACAAGCTGATGACTTCCCCGATGTTCCTGAATGCATCCAGCGCTCAGGAGCTCGATTCCGGCGCGGCGATTGTCGTTTCCGGTACGTGGGATTCCGGTACGGCGAAGGGCATCCTCGGCGACAACCTCGGCGTTGCAGAGCTGCCCAGCTTTGAAGTGGACGGTCAGTCCTATCACATCGGCGCGTTCAATGGCTACAAGCTCGTGGGCGTTAAGCCGCAGACCGATGCCGTCAAGGGCGCGGTGCTTCATAAACTTGCACAGTATCTGACCAGCGCAGAAGCACAGGTCGAGCGCTTTGAGGCGGTCGGCTGGGGTCCTGCAAACCTGACCGCGGCAGCCAGCGAAGCCGTACAGGCTGACCCGATCCTCTCCGCAGTTGCTGCGCAGGCTGTCTATGCGGTTCCGCAGGGACAGGTTCACGGCCAGTGGTGGGATATCACCAAACCGCTCGGTGCTGCAATCAAGGCTGCTACCTCCGATGCAGAGCTGCAGAAGGCTCTGGACGACTACAAAGCGGCTATTGCTGCGACGTTCAACATGACCGAAGAGGATAAGCTCTCCTGGTCCGTCATCGGTATGTACAACGAGGCGGATGGCTTCTTCTTCACCGATTACAACAACGAGACCCGTTCCAACTGGAGCGATGACCTCGCGATGGTCAAGGTCGAGGAAGGCATCTGGAAGACCGAGAAGGCCTATGAGATTCCCGAGGGCTGCGAATTCAAGTGCCGTCAGGCCAAAGGCTGGGACAATGCATTCCCGGCGGACAACTTCAAGGTTGAAGCGGCCGGCACCTATTACATTCAGCTGAATGAAACGAGCGGTGAAATCACGCTCATCCCGGCATAAGAGAACGGAAACGAAATTCGATCTATGTTAAAGCGGGCGTGCTTTAACCGGATCTGATTTCATCGGATTTCGGTTGGAGTCGGCAACGGCTCCAACCGTTTTTTATTCAAAGGGGGTGTATTATGAAACATTACAGCGATTTGGAATATCTGAAGCTTTCCAAATGGCAGCGTTTCGGCTATCGCTTTCTGAGCTTCTTTGCAGGGATCCCCGGTGCGCTGTGGAACGTTCTGAAGGCGATCGGGATGTGGTTCAAAAAGGCCGGACTTGCCATTGCTTCGGAAGCCAAGGATATCGTTCAAACTTTTGTACAGGGCGATTGGAAAACGAAGCTATCCTACCTTGTGATGGGCTTCGGCTGCCTTGCAAGAGGACAGATTCTGCGCGGACTGTTGTTTTTGCTGTTTGAAGTCGTGTTTGTCGGCTACATGATTCTGACCGGCGCTTACTGGCTGCGGATGCTGCCGTCGCTCGGCATTATCGGCCCGCACGAAGAATACAATGCCGTGCTCGATTCCTACACGACGGTATACGGCGACAACTCGTTCAAGATCCTGCTGTACGGCGTGCTGACGATCTTCTTTATCATCGCGTTCCTCTATACGTGGCGTGTCAACGTCAAGCAGAACAAGCTTGCCGAGCAGATCCTGCGCTCGGGTAAAAAGCTGAAGAGCGGCAAGGACGACCTGCGTTCTTTGGTGGACGATCAGTTCCATAAGACACTGCTTGCACTGCCGCTGACCGGCATTCTGATCTTTACGGTCATGCCGATTGTGTTCATGATTCTTGTTGCGTTTACCAATTACGACGGTGCGCACGACGGATTCAACAACAACCTGTTCACTTGGGTTGGAATGCGGAACTTCCAAACGATGCTGACCTGGACGAGCGGAGGTGCAAACTATGCGGCCACGTTCGGCGAGATTTTGACGTGGACGCTGATTTGGGCATTCTTCGCGACATTTACCAACTATTTCCTCGGCATGCTCGTCGCCATGATGATCAACAAGAAGGGGATCCGGTTGAAGAAGGTTTGGCGTACGATCCTCGTGATGACGATTGCAATTCCGCAGTTCATTTCCCTGTTGTACGTCAGTAAGATGTTCGCAAAAAACGGTATTGTGAACGGCCTTTTGCTGGATTTGGGCTGGATTAAATCGGCACTCCCGTTCTGGGAGGATCCGACCTGGGCGCGCGTCACGGTCATCCTGATCAATATTTGGATCGGCATTCCGTATCTGATGCTGATTGCCACCGGTATTTTGATGAACATTCCGGCCGACCTGTATGAGTCCGCGAAGATCGATGGCGCGAATGCTTGGCAGCAGTACACCAAGATTACGCTGCCTTATATGCTGTTTATCACCGGTCCGTACCTTCTGACGAGCTTTACGAGCAATATGAACAACTTCAACGTCATTTACCTGCTCACGGGCGGTGCGCCGACCAACGTTTCCGCGTCCGGTACGGCCGGTTCCGTCGGTTATACGGACTTGCTGATTACCTGGCTGTTTAAGAT
>JAUMVL010000145.1 GCA_030530185.1 Clostridia bacterium
AGCTTGCCTCGCCGAACGGCTGCTGCTCAAAAGGCGTGCCCTTTGCCTTGTCGCCGGTGAGAACGCCGATGTAGCGCAGCTCATCGCCGGAGATGACTGTCAGCATGTCCTTGGTATCGAGCTCAAAGACCATCGGACCTTCCTTGGTCGGCTGGGAGCCGTCGAGCAGGATCGGGTTGCCGCCGAAGGCAAATCCGGTGTAGAGGTAGAGACGTCCGTCGTCGTCCTTGAGGCAGCCGGGATCGAACTGGAACGGCTCGCCGCGCTTGCCGATCGGCGTACCGTCCTGATACTTGACGTAGCCGTAGAATTCATACTTGCCGGCGGGCTCATCGCACACGGCGACCGAAATCATTTTGGTCCCGCCCATAAAATAATACAGGTAGAAACGCCCGTCCGGCCCCTGCACCATGTCCGGTGCGGCAAGACCGTTCGTTACGCGGATCGCCGGTGCGGCAGGATCCTGCTCCCGCTTGTAAATGCAGCCATGATACGTCCAGTTGCCGAGATCGTCAACCGGTGCAGACCAGCAAACATAATCGCCGAGGCAGAAGTTAATGCCGTCAAACAGATCGTGCGAACCGTAAATATAGACTCTGCCGTTGACGATATGCGGCTCGGCATCGGGAACGTATTCCCAGCTCGGAAGGTAGGGATTGTAGGCTTGCTTCGTTTTCATAGGCGCTCCTTCTTACCAGTTTTTTACTTGTACAGTATAGCAGAATCCAAATTCAAAAGATAGTGTTTTTTCATAATCGGCCGAAAAAAAGCCGTAAACGGTATTTGCTCCGCACACAATCCCCTCGTTTGGAGCACCTGTTGCGGCAGTTTTTCCATTTTTTGCGCCAAGCGCGAACTTTTTCTCCCTTTCGACAAAAATTGATTAAAAGTCATTATATATTTTAGGGCACCTATAAAAATTTGTAGAAAGTAAAGACTTTGTAAAAGAAAAATGTTGCTTTTTTTTCACAATCTAATATAATAAAGGTATCGGGGCATCTCCCGGTTCAATATCAAAGCAGGAGGAGTATGTATGGAAATTCAAGTATTGCCGCTCATAATCGTTGTGGCATACCTCGTCGGAATGCTTGTCGTTGGATTCGTCGTCAGCAAGCTGAAGATTAAGAACTCCAAGGACTACCTCGTAGCCGGACGTCGCATGGGTCTGTTCATGGTTGCGTTCTCGCTCTCCGCGAACAACATCGGCGGCGGCTGCACCACGGGCGTCGCGCAGAAAGCATTCGGCGACTGGGGCATGTCAGCAACATGGTATGTTCTCGCCTGCTCGGTCGCAATGATCCCGCTGGCCTATTTCGCGCCGAAAATCCGTAAAACACTCGCCATTACGATTCCTGAGGTCGTCGGCCGCCGCTTCGGCAAGCTGTCCAGCAACTTCACGGCGATCCTGTCCGTGCTCTCGCTGTTCTGCCTGACCTCATCGCAGATCGCGGCATCCGGCTCGGTTATCAACGCACTGATCCCGTCGATCCCGATGAATGTCTGCTTGATCTTTGCCGGCATCGTCATCATCCTGTATACGACGCTCGGCGGCATGATCGCGGACCAGATTTCCGACCTTGTCCAGTTCATCATCATTCTGCTCGGCCTCGCAATCGCAACGCCGATCGTTCTGAACCATGCGGGCGGCTGGGATGCCATCGCCGCAAAACTGCCGGAAGTCAAGCTTGACTTTACCGCCATCGGCTGGGCAACGATCATCGGCTACATCTTCAACTACTTCTGCACGTTCCTGGCCGGCCCGGAAATGGTCTCCCGTTTCGAGACGGCCAAGGACGAAAAGACCGCGCGCAACGCTTCGTTCCTCGCAGCCGTGCTGATGGCCGCCATGTCCATCTTCCCGACGCTGCTCGGTCTTGCCGCTTATGCCATGAAGGATGAGCTCCCGGCGCTCGCCGCCAACGGTTCCAACGCGATGATGGTCGTCACCGGTCACTTCGCACCGGGTATCGTCACCGGCATGATCTCCGCAGCCATCATCTGCGCCACGATGTCCTCCGCCGACTCGAACCTGCTCTGTATGTCTACGATGATCATCAACGACCTCTACAAGGGCTTCGGCGGCAAGAAGGAGCTGTCTGAAAAGCAGATCATCTTCTGGACCCGTTTCTGCAACGTTGCCGCCGCGCTCGTCGCAATGTTGATCTCGCTGCTCGGCGTTTCGATCGTCGCGATGAATACTTTCGCATTCGGCATCCGCTGCGCCGGCCCGTTCGCAGCATACGGCCTCGGCCTTGTCGTTCCGAAGGCAACCAAGAATTCCGGTTTGATCTCGATCATCACCGGTACGATCGGCTTCGTCGTATGGCAGCTGATCGGCAACGGCGCAACGATCCTTCTGATGATGCCGGTTGTGTTCGGCTGCCTCGTCTCCGTGATTACGTTCTTCGTGGTCAACTGGATCGAATGGGCGCGCGGTGTCGAACCCGCTCCGAGCGCATACCTGACCGCAGAAGAAGAAGCGGCTGTTCTTGCGAAGGAAGCGCAGGAAATGTAACCGCATCCGACATATCGGCGGACATTGCCCGCTGACGTGTTTTTTGAAGGAGCCGGCTCATGTCGGCTCCTTCCGATTGTTCTTTGCAGAATCGGCTCTGCATTGCCGGGATTTCTCCCGTTGACACGGTTGACAGAACCGAAAACCGGTGATAGCATGGGCATGCGGCAAGCGCCGCAATGTTGATTGAATTGGGAGGCAAAATGCTCGACCTTTGTATTCGAAACGGCTCGGTGCTCGACGGGCGCGGCAAAGCGGCCATGCGCGTCGATGTCGGCGTAATGGATGGACGCATCGTTGCGCTCGGCGATCTAAAGGACATTCCCGCGGGTCTGGAAATCAACGCCTCGGGCAAAACCGTCTGCCCCGGTTTTTTGGATCTGCACCGTCATGCGGATGCCGCAATCTTTCGCAAAAGCTATGGCGATTGCGATCTGTTCCAGGGGATTACCTCGATTGGAAACGGCAACTGCGGGTTGTCGCTCGTGCCGCAGTTCGGCATGTTTTCTGACGCGACCGCAGCCTACTTAAAGCCTGTAACCGGGGCGTTTGACGGCATCCCGACCGAGTCCCTTGCGGCGTACCATGCGGCCTTACGGCAGCATCCGATGCCGGTTCACGCCATGATGCTCGCAGGCGGCGGCACGATTCGCACGACCGTTGCGGGGTTCCAGAAAACGCGTCTGGACGAACAGGACTTTGCGGGGATTCACCGTTTGCTCGAACAAACGCTTGCCGAGGGTGCAGGCGGGGTATCGCTCGGCCTCGGCTATGCGCCGGAATGCTTCTACACGACCGAGGAGCTGATCCGTGCGCTCGAACCGCTGCGCGGCACCGACACGGTGCTCAGCGTGCACACCCGGGAGGAAGCGATGCGGCTGCTTCCGTCGATCGACGAGATGATCACGGTTGCCAAGGCGCTGCGTGTCCCGCTGCAAATCAGCCATCTCAAAGCGAGCGGTCGGGAAAACTGGCACAAGCTGATCCCGATTGCGCTTGAACACATTGCCCGTGCACGCGAGGACGGGCTCGATGCCGGCTGCGACGTCTATGCCTACACCGCAGGCAGTACGCAGTTGATGGCCATCCTTCCGCCTGAGTTCTTACAAGGCGGCACCAAGGCGGTCACCGAACGGCTCAACGATCCTTCGCGTCGTCAAGCGCTGCTCGATCGGCTGAAGAACGGGCGCGACTTCGACAATTATTCCTACCTGGTCGGTTGGGACAACATCTACCTGTCCTCGATCCGCAATCCCGAGGACGCTGCCTATGTCGGAAAGTCGATCGCGGAAGCGGCCGGCAGCGCCGATCCGGCGACGTTTGCGCTCGATCTCTTGGCCCGCAACGAATGCGAGATCACGATGATCGACTTTATCACGTGCGAGGACGACATTGCAACCATTCTGCAAAGCCCGCTGTCGTATGTGATTTCGGATGCAACGTTCCCGACCTCGGGCAAGCTGCATCCGCGCGTGTACGGCGCATTCTCGACCGTGATCGAGGAATATGTAAACAAGCGCCATGCGCTGTCGCTGACTGAGGCGGTTCACAAGATGACGCTGCGCCCCGCAGAGCGGTACCGGCTGAATACCAAGGGTCGGATTGCCGTCGGTGCGGACGCGGATATTCTCGTTTTTGACCCGGAGCGGGTGCATGTCAATGCGACATACGATCGTCCCGAGCAGCCCGCAAGCGGAATGGATTATGTGTTGGTGAACGGACAATTGGCCATTGAGAACGGCGTGCGCACCGATGTCTGCGCCGGAACGGTATTGGAGGGAAAGAAATGATCGATCGGGCATTGCAACACGAAGTATTGGACCTGCTGAAACAATTGATCGCCTGCCGCAGCCTCTCCGGCGAAGAGCAGGGCGTGACGGCGATCCTAAAGGACTATCTTCAAAAGAACGGCTTTGAATCCGCCGAAATCGACCGGTACGGCAGCGTGGTTGCCGGAGTGAAAGGCAAGAAGCCCGGCAAGCGAATTCTGTTCGACGGGCATGTGGACACCGTTCCCGCAGAGAACGCATCCGACTGGACGACCCCGCCGTTTGAGCCGAACGTACGCGACGGCAAGCTTTTC
>JAUMVL010000146.1 GCA_030530185.1 Clostridia bacterium
CAGAAGCAGCGTGCAGATTGTATACCAGGCAATTGCGCCGTCATCCGGGAGCCGGATCGCAAGGCTGATAAAAATAAGCGCATCCAAAACCAGGGTACAACAAAGCAGCACATACACGCGTTCCGACTTGGTCGAGCGAAGGTTGATATGATGCGACAGGCGCAGGTATCCGGCATCGAGCAGCTTTCCGACAAGACCGCAGGTATAGGCAAACCAAATAAACAACAGCTTGTTGTTGTCATAGTTGTTCGGCTGAAAGACCATGATTTCAGCGATCACCCATAGCACAACAGAGGCAAGGTAGACGCGCCGATCCCGTTTGGAAAGCGTAAACAATGCGATCGGGAGCAGCAAAAACAGCCAACCCCAGTTTTTCACATAAAACCAAAGGAAGGAATCGGCTTCGTTTGCCCAGTTCCAATGTAGCCGCACCATACTGCTCTCCGAGGCTTGACGAAATGCAAACCCAAATAGCTGTGGCATTCCAAGCAAACAGGCAAGAGCGGCATATGTCAGCCACGAGAAAAGCCTCTTTTTATCAAAATGCCAAATCAGATCATTCAGACAATAGACGCCGCTGATGATGCCGAGTCCTAAAAAGGAATGGGTGTGAATCAGCGGCAAAAGCCCGGCAATGAGTCCAAGGGGGAGGATATTTTCCCGTCTTTGATCGAAGGTGAAACCATGCAGCAAATAGAGGCACGGAAACAGAAATGCCCACCCAAACAGCGTAGCCCGCTGCGGAATCAGCATATCCACGATCGGGTTGACCCAGCGAAGCCCGATCGTCGGCAGATTTGTCGGGGTATCGTAAAATCCGTCAAGCAGCCAGGAGAAGTTGGAAAAGTAGTTGCCGTCAAGAAGTTGGTTCAGGGATGCGCCGTGCTTTGCAAGATCGAAAAAGTATGCAAATCCGAACCCGCTTCCAAGAAAGAAAAGCAGCGATGCAATATGTGCGCGGCGATTCGTTTTCAGCCATGCGCGGAAGAAAAACCATACGCCCATTAGGACCAGCAGATATGCATATAGTGCTGAAATCAGATACGCCTGTCTAAGGTTCGCACCGAAAATGACGAGGGAGGAAGCCGACGTTTCACAGAGAAAAGGATAGTTTACGGTATGCCCCGGAAAAATACTGTATTCGGGCGGAAAAGTCCCCTGTGCGGCAATGCTTGAAATAAACCCGAGGTGCATCGCAAGGTCTCCGTAGGTCACCTGTCCGACTGCGACGGCGCCCGATTCGAGCGGCTTCAAAATGTGCGTCGAGAACAGAGCACATCCGAGAATGAACAGCGGTACGACAATCCACAGAAAGCCGAGGTCGCGCTTCAGAAACCCATAAGAGAGCCTGTTTGGACCGTTCTGATGAATGGAAAAAGCAAGAGATAGCGCGCCAAGCACAATTGCCGTGAACAGAGCAAGCAGGTTGGCAAGCAGAGAAAAGCCAATGAAAAACGCGAAGAGCGAGGGAAGCCATGTCAACAGCAAAAGCCCAACCACCAGACCAAGCCAGATTCGCAAAATCAAGCGCTGCCCGGAAAAAAGCAACGTGGAAATGCAAACGCCGCATACCGCAAACAAAATTGTAATCAGCAAAGCCAAAGCCATAGGAAGCCTCCTTGCCTGTTATTATACGAAAGTGCGCTTGGTAAGTCAAGAAAACACGGGCGAATTCCAACAAGTTGATCGTCGGTCAATGTCTTGAACTGCTCCCTTGCGATTTGACATGTTTTTTGTTATACTGTAACTGGATTTCATCGCAATCACGGAGGAACGGTATGAATCCATTTGTTCATCTGCATGTGCATACGCAATATAGTCTGCTTGACGGCGCATCCCGCATTCCGGAGCTGGTTCGCCGTGCGAAGGAATTGAACCAGCCGGCGCTCGCAATTACGGATCACGGCGTACTATACGGTATTATCGACTTTTATCGTGCCTGCAAAAAGGAAGGGATCAAGCCGATCATCGGCATCGAGGCCTATATTACAAAGGGAAAGTACGACGCAACGGATATGCGCGAGCGGGACTATGCGCATTTGATTTTGCTTGCCAAGAATGAGGTCGGCTATCAGAATTTGATGCTGCTTTCTTCCGAGGCATTCACGCATGGATTCTATTATAAACCGCGGATTGACTATGATTTGCTCGAGGCACACAGTGAGGGACTAATCTGTCTTTCGGCGTGCCTTGCCGGCGATATTCCGCAGGCGTTGCTGCACGGGAGAGATGAGGAAGCAAAAGCGCTTGCAAAACGACTTAAGCAAATGTTCGGCGAGGACTTCTATATCGAACTGCAAAACCACGGAATCCATGAGCAGCTTGAGGTGTTGCCGAAATTAAAGGCTCTTGCGATCGAGCTCCAAATCCCGACCGTCATCACCAACGACATCCATTATGTGAACAAAGAAGATGCCGAGGCGCAGGATGCTTTGCTGTGCATTCAGACACAGCGTTATGTGGACGAGCATGATCGGATGCGGATGGGCGCGGAAGAATTCTATGTCAAATCGTATGATGAGCTTGCGAGCATCTTTCCGAACGATACCGATGCGCTCAATCGCACGCTCGAAATTGCGAACAAGTGCAACGTTGAGATTCAATTCGGTGTGCGTCGTTTGCCTGCTTATGTCGCTCCGGACGGATCCAAGGACAATTACGCATTTCTGCGGAACCTCTGTGTGGAGGGCATGGCAAAAAAAATGCCGAACGCCGATAAAGCGGCATGGGATCGGCTTGAGTATGAGCTGGATGTCGTATCCAGAATGGGGTTTGTCGATTACTATCTGATCGTTTGGGATTTCATTCACTACGCCAAAATAAACGGTATCATGGTCGGTCCGGGCCGAGGCAGCGGCGCGGCGAGCCTGATGGCCTACTGCATCGATATCACGGACGTTGATCCGCTGAAATATAATCTGCTGTTTGAGCGTTTCTTGAATCCAGAGCGCGTTTCGATGCCGGACTTTGACGTCGATTTCTGCTATGAACGGCGTCAGGAAGTGATCGATTATGTCGGACGAAAGTACGGCGAAGGGCACGTTGCGCAGATCATTACATTCGGAACGCTCGCGGCAAAAGCCGTTGTACGCGACGTTGCTCGCGTACTGCGCGTTCCGTATGCGGATGCCGATCGGCTTGCCAAGCTGATTCCGAACGTACTGAAGATGACGCTCAGCGAGGCACTAAACTTGTCTCCCGAACTCAAGAATCTGTACGACACCGATCCGACCATGAAAAAGGTACTCGATCTTTCAATCAAGCTCGAGGGCCTTCCGCGTCACAGTTCCACGCATGCGGCGGGGGTTGTGATCTCCGGCGTGCCACTGAATACCGTGGTCCCGCTGCAAAGCAATGACGGCGTTTTAACCACCCAGTTTCCGATGACGACACTGGAGGAGCTTGGCCTGTTAAAGATGGATTTCTTGGGCCTGCGTACGCTCACGGTCATTCGCGATACGCTGAACTTCATTCGGGAGCAGGGCAAGCCCGTACCGGATTTTTCCAAGAACGATTTTGACGATCCTGCTGTTTGGGAAATGATTGCATCCGGCGATACGGATGGTGTATTCCAGCTTGAATCTGCGGGTATGCAGCAGTTTATGCAGCAGCTCAAACCCGACTGCTTCGAGGATCTGATTGCAGGGATTTCGCTGTATCGTCCCGGCCCGATGGATCAGATTCCGCGCTATGTACGGGGAAAGCATGAGCCGGATTCGGTAACGTACGCACATCCGATGCTGGAACCGATCCTTTCCAACACCTACGGCTGTATGGTTTATCAGGAGCAAGTCATGGAGATCGTCCGGAGCCTTGCCGGGTATTCCTATGGGCGGAGCGATCTTGTCCGTCGCGCGATGGCCAAGAAAAAGCATGATGTGATGGCACAGGAACGCCAATACTTCGTTTACGGAACGGACGGCGTCGATGGCGCAATTAAGCGCGGCGTGCCGGAGGATGTTGCCAACCGAATATTCGATGAAATGATGGACTTTGCATCGTATGCGTTTAACAAGGCGCATGCAGCCTGCTATGCAGTTGTGGCGTACCGCACGGCATACCTGAAAAAGTATTATCCGGTCGAGCTTTTGACCGCCACGATCAACGGCTATCGCAACAACACCGATCAGGTTTCCAAGTATGTCTATGCGGCGCGCCATCTCGGCATTCAAATTCTCCCGCCGGATGTAAACAAGTCCGGCTCGCTGTTTACCGTCGAAAACGAATCCATCCGCTTTGGCCTCGGATGCGTGCGCAGCGTGTCTGAAAATGTGATGACGCAGATGGTGATGGATCGAAAGCAACGCGGCCCGTTCAAGAGCTTTATCGATTTTGTCGAGCGCACGAATGGATTGAACAAGCGTATGCTCGAAGCATTGATCTATGCCGGATGCTTCGACAGCATGCACTGCACACGAAACAGCCTGCTGAGTATTTATGAGAAGGCGCTCGATATTGCCGTAAAAACGCGAAAGACACACGATGCGGGTCAGTTCTCCCTGTTTGATTTGGACGATTCGCTGGGCGGAGAATCGAATGCGTCGATCACGATTCCTCGGTTACCGGAGATGGCGTCGAATATTCTCTTGCAGCG
>JAUMVL010000147.1:0-1517 GCA_030530185.1 Clostridia bacterium
TGAAGACCAGCGGATACGCAGTCATAATTGCCATTACGATCAGCGTCGGCGTGATCATACCGTAACCGAAGCGTTTCGCCTGAGCGGCACCGCTGACAAACCGTTTCGGATGTTGTTTCTTCATAGCAGGATTCTCCCCGGGTCGGAATGGGTTCCAAACCGGAGGGAGGGCGGCAGCTCTCCCTCCGGGCAGCGTAATACGGTTACTTCAGAAGATCTTCGAGCGCGGCCTGCGCATCCGCAAGACCCTGATCGACAGTCTTGACGTTGTTGATGATGTTATCGAGCTCGGAGCCGATGATCTCATACATCTGCGGCCACTCGGTCATGATCGGACGATAGACGCCGCCCTCGAGCGCTTTGCAGACGACTGCGAACTGCGGATGTTCCTTCAGGACTTCGGCATCCTGCAAGCAGGAGTAACGGCAGGGAACGCCGCCGATCGCGATGGTTTCCTTCTGGACGTCCTTATCCATCAGGTGAGCAAGCAGCTTTGCAGCAAGCTCCTTGTTCGGGCAGTTTGCCGGAATACCGATCAGCCAAGTGCCGTAGACGTTCGCATTGTATGCCGGGTCGCCGTCATGCGCAACGCCGGTGATGGCCGTGTAGTCACAGCCTGTGAACTCCGCTTTGTACCAGCCCGGCCAGCCGATGCCCATCGTGCCCGCGCCGTTTTCAACGGAAGCGATCAGGTCATCCTTCTTTTCTGCATCGCCGGTCGCAATCAGATCGAGATAGAACTCGACGGCCGCTTTGAATTCCGGTGTGTTGACGGTCGGCTTTTGGTTCTCGTCGACGACCCAGCCGCCGAAGCTGGCAAGGATCGAAAGGAAGTCAACGGTCAGGTTGTTGTTGGTGTCGCCACGGTAGATGAAGCCCTTCTTGCCGGACTCCTGCGCCGCTTTGCAGATCTTCATCATGTCGTCGAGGTTCTTGATGTCCTCCGGCTTGTAGCCGGCTGCTTCGACGAGCGCCTTGTTGTACATCAGAACGGTGACGTTGCCGTAGTACGGCGCAAGGTAGGTCTTACCGTTAAAGATGCAGGCAGCGGTCGTTGCGGGGATAATGTCCTCGTCGAGCTTGTAGCCGAGCTCGTTCAGATCGGCCAGAACGCCGGAATCGGCAAACGCAGCCATCCAGGAACCGTCGACCATGACAAGGTCGTATGCGCCCTTGGCGTTGGTTGCATCCAGTGCGATTGCGTTTTGCAGATCCTGTTCGGCAAGCTCCATGACCTCGAAGGTTACGTTGTTGTCCTTTTCAAAGGCCGGCAGACTGGACTTGATGGCTTCGGCATACGCGCCGCTGCGCAGAGCAAGGGTCAGCTTCACCTTTTCGCCGCTGGCTGCGGGAGCTTCGTTGTTCGTTGCAGCAGGCGCAGAGCCGGTGCAGGCGACGATGCTCAGCGCCATAACTAACGCAAGAACCAGTGCAAGCAGTTTCTTCATGTTCATTCTCCTCCTGTTTTTTCCTTTTGGGGTCGTATTTTGTTAACCTTTGACAGCACCGCTCGACAA